>JAHHRS010000091.1 GCA_020025675.1 Oscillospiraceae bacterium | reverse complement strand
TAGTTAATTCCAATGGCAAGGACAAGAATAAGAGCGGCAATAATAACATTTCTGGTGTTTGTAAAGTCTACTTTATTTTCAACAACATTGCGAACACCCACAGCGGAAATCATACCGTAAAGGATAAGGGAAACGCCGCCGATAGTTGCAGTAGGCATTGCTGCGATCAAAGCCGCAAATTTGGGGCAGAAAGAAACAAGAACAGCAATGCAGGCGGCTATACGGATAACTCTGGGGTCATAAACCTTTGACAGTGCCAGCACACCGGTATTTTCTCCGTAGGTGGTGTTGGCAGGAGCTCCGAATATGGATGCAAGCGTGGTAGCAAGACCGTCACCAAGAAGGGTGCGGTGGAAGCCCGGATCTACCATATAGTTTTTTTCGCAGGTGGAGGATATAGCACAAATATCACCTATATGCTCAACCATAGTTGCGAGAGACAGCGGAACAATGGTAAATACTGATGACCAGAGCAGGGAATAGTCAACATCAGTCTGCAAAAGGCCGAAAACGGTGCTTTCCCAGTGAATAGGAAGTCCAAACCACTTTGCCTGAGACACTGCCTGAACAACAGCTGCACGCTCCACCGGATCAGTAATAATTGCAAAGAGATAGGAACCTAAAACACCCAAAAGTATGGGAATTATCTTTAACATACCCTTTCCCCAAATGTTAAAGCCGACAACAATAACTATCGCA
Organism: Oscillospiraceae bacterium; assembly: GCA_020025675.1. Lineage (GTDB taxonomy): Bacteria > Bacillota > Clostridia > Oscillospirales > Oscillospiraceae > Limivicinus. The sequence goes on along the minus strand of JAHHRS010000091.1, from coordinate 2,220 downwards.
ACAACAGCAGCCAGACCGTTTACACGGCAGTTAGTTATTGCTGATGAACAAAGAGTAAGGCCGATAGCAATGATAATGGGGCCTGTAACGATGGGAGGGAAAAACCTCATAACCTTCTTTACACCGAAGGTCTTAAAAAGCAGGGATAAAATTACATACATAAGTCCCGCAATTGCCACTGCAAAACAGGCATAGGGAAGAAGTTCATTATTATAATCAGGGCTTCCGTCTGCCAGCAATCCAACGGTACGAATGGCATTATAGCCGCCGATAAATGCGAAAGAAGAACCAAGGAATGCAGGGACTTTACCTTTTGTTATAAAGTGAAACAGCAGTGTTCCCAGCCCCGCAAAAAGCAGAGTAGTTGCAACGTCAAGTCCCGTAAGTGCAGGAACAAGCACGGTAGCGCCGAACATAGCAAACATGTGCTGAATACCCAGCACCAGCATTTTAGGAGTACCCAGACTGCGGGCATCGTAAATGGGTTCATCAAATTCTTTCTTGCCCATTTTTAAAGTACCTCTCTTTTTATATAAATTTTGTTTTGCGCTTATTTATTTTTCCATAAGGAAAACGGCTGTCTCCCCGTCATATTCGGGAATTCGGACTTCTATATGCTCATTTCTGGAACTGGGAATATTCTTTCCTACAAAATCCGGCCTTATGGGAAGCTCTCTGTGACCTCGGTCTATAAGCACAGCAAGCTGTATACTCCTTGGTCTGCCGCATGAAAAAACAGCCTCAATTGCGGCGCGGGCTGTACGGCCTGTGTATATAACATCATCGGCAATTACAATATCCTTATCATCAACGGAAAAAGGAAGCTCCGTCTGCCTTACCTGAGGATTTTCCGAAAGTATACTCAAATCGTCCCTATAAAAGCCTATATCTATACTGCCGCACGGCACATTTACTCCCTCAATTTTCTGGATATTTTCTTTTATCTGCCGAGCAATAGGCTCACCGCGGCGACGTATTCCCACCAGCGCCAGATTTTCTGCTCCCTTGTTTTTTTCAACAATTTGATGAGAAATACGGATAATTGCACGGTTTACAGCAATCTCGTCCATAATTTGGGCTTTAATTTTCAACATTAGCCACCTCTGAGTATAATTAGGCAGAAAAAAAGTCCTGCCCATTTCCGGCAAGACACACAGATACAGAGATGCCCCCAGGCATCCCTAAAATATGAGCGATTTTGCCGGTCTCTCTGTACCGAAGCTTAAAAATCTTTTTTATCGTTTGGATTATAAGTTATAGACTGATAAATTTCAAGTCCTTTTTCCCCTTTCGTATGGTCATATAAATATAGACAAATTGTAAACAGTCCGTTTGTTGTATATACACAACCCAAATTTTACTTAATAAAAATTTTACATGTTTTTACCAAAAACCGCTTGTATATATAAATGAAAAAATATAAAATGAATAATTGAATAAATATAGTCAGGATGTGTATTTTATAATGATTAATTTTAATGAGAAAAAAGGCTTCTTATGCGATATGGACGGTGTTATTTACCACGGCAATATGATTTTGCCGGGGGTACCTGAGTTCATTAACTGGCTATACAAAGAAAATAAACAATTTTTGTTTCTTACTAACAACAGCGGCTACACACCCCGTGAGCTCCAGCAAAAGCTGGCAAGAATGGGACTTGAAGTGTCAGAGGAGCACTTTTACACAAGCGCTCTGGCTACTGCTTCTTTTCTTAAAGAGCAGGCTCCCGGCTGTTCCGTTTATGCAATCGGTGAGGCAGGACTTCTAAACGCTCTATATGATGCAGGCATTACCATGAATGATGTTGACCCGGACTATGTGGTAATAGGGGAGGGCAAGGCATATTCTCTTGACACTCTCACCAAAGCCACAAACTTTGTTGTTAAGGGTGCAAAGCTCATAGGTGCAAACTCCGACCTGTCCGGTCCCATCGAAAACGGCATTGCCCCCGCTTGCAGAGCACTGGTTGCCCCCATTGAAATGGCCTCCGGAAAGCAGGCTTATTTCTGCGGTAAGCCAAATCCCCTTATGATGCGTACAGGTCTTCGCCTTCTGGGTTGTCACTCGGCTGAAGCAGTAATGGTGGGTGACAGAATGGATACTGACGTTATTTCCGGTCTGGAAAGCGGCATGTCAACTGTTCTGGTTCTTTCAGGTGTATCTACTCCCGAAACACTTAATACTTATGCATACAGACCCAGCATTGTTTTAGACGGTGT
>JAHHRS010000090.1 GCA_020025675.1 Oscillospiraceae bacterium | reverse complement strand
TTGCTAACTCTTTTTATTCTTATTTCTATATGGGCTTTGTGGGGAAATCTTACAGTCAAAAGAACTGAACTGCTGATCTCAGACCCTAAGCTGCCTGAAACATTTAGTGGATTTAAAATAGCCCATGTTTCTGACCTTCACAATGCAGAATTTGGAGAAAACAACGCAAAGCTTATTAAAATGCTTAAAGAACAACAACCGGATATTATCGCAATCACCGGTGACTTAGTGGATTCAGACCACACGAATATGTCTATTTCCATTGAATTTTGCAGACAGGCTTTGCAGATAGCACCATGCTACTATGTGCCGGGAAATCATGAAGCATGGCTGGGAGACAGTTATAAGGAGCTTGAAAGCCAGCTTACAGACATTGGGGTGAATGTTCTCCGTAATGAGAGTGTAAAACTGTCTAAAGGCAGCGATGCAGTGTGGATAATAGGAGTAGATGACCCGGACTTTTCTGAGCGAAGCTCTTTGTTTAACCTGTCAGAAGAAATTATTTCCACGGAAATACATAGTGCTAATGCGGGTGAAGGATATAAGATACTTTTATCACATAGGCCTGAAGTTTTTGAAGCTTATGTACAGGAAGATATTAATTTAGTTCTCAGCGGTCATGCCCACGGAGGCCAGCTCAGAATTCCGCTTATAGGCGGGCTTGTTGCACCTAATCAGGGCTTTTTCCCTAAATATGATGCCGGCATATATTCTGGGGGCAGCACCAATATGGTGGTAAGCCGCGGAATAGGTAACAGTATTATTCCGGTAAGAATAAATAACCGTCCGGAAATTGTGTTTGTTACTTTGCGTAATTCCTAAAGGAGGAGTTTATGAGTAAATCTGGCAGAACTGCCCTAATTGTGGCTTCAGCGGTTTTGCTGATAACTGCAGTGCTTTTTGTTATGTACTACCCAGTTATCTTCCAACGTGGAAATCCTGTGCCTTATCTTAAAGCTGCGTCTGAAATAAATAGTGAAACGGCTTTTTGTGAGGTTGCGGTTGAAGAAGCCGACAGGGTTTTTATAACACGGAAAACAGTTCAGAGGGAATTTTTGAGCTATGTTGAAGAATGTACCGGTGCTGAATTTTACGAGCAGGCCGGCAGCGGATTTATCTTCAAAAAAGGCAATGACAGCTTTGTTGTTGAAAACGAAATCTATTTAGGCAGATATTATGTCTGGGAAGTGCCGTCAGAGGCTATGAAACAGAAATAATTACTCAAAAAACCTGATTCTCATAATGTGTCCTGTTATTTTTGGCAATGCCGGTTTAATATCAGGAACGAAGGAGAGATGTATATGGATATGCAGCAGGTAGGAGCCAGATTAAAGGCTCTCAGAAAAGGAAAAAATATAACTCAGGAAGAGTTGGCAGAAAAGCTCGGCGTTTCAAACCGGACTGTGAGCAGATGGGAAAACGGCAGAAATATGCCTGACTTTGATTTGCTTGTTCAGATCTCGCAGTTCTATAACAGCAATATTGACTATTTACTGACCGGCGAAAGCAAGATACCAGAGGACGAAAACATAGAATATCGGATAGCCGAATATACAAATGATGAAAAGATTTTAATTACTAAAATACTTCATCGTACCTTCATTGCAGGCCTGATATGCTCAATAGTTTATATAATCGGTCAGTTCTGGGATTACAGCAACCCTTTTACAGACTTTTTGAGAGGCTTTGGAATGGGTGGCAGCACAGGCAGCCTTTTGTGCGGTGCTATTTTTACAGGCAAATACGGCAGTAAATTTCGCAATACCAAAAAACGTCTGCTGTCAAAATTCGTATTAAAGGAAAACTCCAATGGCTGTTAAACCATTGGAGTTTTATTTATTATATTCTTATGCTTTATAACCAATCTTGTCAGCCAGTTCTCTGGTGATGATAACAACAGAATTCTTGTGTATCTTCAGGAAGGTGACTGGGCATTTGGGTGTAACTTCGTCAGTCATAAGAAGCTTAGTGGCTGCATCTTCCTTGTTTGAACCGCTGATGATGAGCAGCAGACAGCCGGAGCGCATAATGCCTCCCATACCCATGGTAACGGCACCTTTAGGGACTTCATCTCTGGAAGCGAAGAAACGGGCGTTAGCGTCAATAGTACTTTCATCCAGAACCTCGGCATGAGCAGAGCTGTAAAGAATGTCTCCGGGTTCGTTGAAGCCCACGTGACCGTCAGGACCTACACCAAGTACCTGCAAATCAGTGTCTCTGGCGTTAAGAACGTCGTTAAATTCTCTTAAATTAGCCTCAACATCGCCAACACCTTTGGCAACATAAGTATTCTTTTTGTCTATATTAATATGGTCAAAAAGATTAGTGTCCATGAAGTAACGGTAGCTCTGATCGTGAGTAGGTTCAAGGCCAATGTACTCGTCAAGGTTCACAGAGCTTACTCCGGAGAAATCAAGACCTTCCTCACTGCAGCGGCGAGCAAGCTCTTTATACATGCCAACCGGGCTGGAACCGGTGGCAAGTCCCAGATGGCAATGGGGATTTTCTCTGACAAGCTTTTCTATTATATCAGCGGCCTCACGGCACTGAGCTTCATAATTTTCGGCAACTATAACCTTCATAGTTGTGCCTCCTTTTAATCGATATGTATAAGTATAGCTTTTTTGACAGAAGCAGTCAAGAAAAATAATTACAGTTACTCAATAGTAAGTATAAGTATAATTATTAAGAATTTTTAATTTTACAAAAAAGACTTTATTTTTTGGTTACAATATGGTAACATTACAAACTGCAGTAGGGTGGCTTATAATGGAACAAATTCAGCTTATTATACGTCTATGATACTGCTTGGTTAAAGCAGGACTTTACCAAAATGTAATTCAGATCGGAGGAAGTTATGAAGAGAATTATTTCTTTTGTCCTTGCAATGCTTTGCGTCCTTTCAGTGGGAAACGTGGCATTTGCTCAGGGCGATGTTATTATTATTGAAGAGAACCAGACCGAAACCCAAACACCCGAAACAGGAGAACCTGAAGTTCCGGAGGTACCGGAAGCTCCTGAAATTCCCGTAGAAACCGAAAAACCTGAAATACCTCAGGAACCGGAAACGACTGCCAAACCCGAAGAAAACAAGAAGCCGGAGGCAAGTAAAAAACCTGAGGTTACTGAAAGCCCCAAACCTGCTGAAAGCCCAAAACCTACTGAAAGCCCAAAACCTGCTGAAAGCCC
>JAHHRS010000009.1 GCA_020025675.1 Oscillospiraceae bacterium | reverse complement strand
ATCACCCCTTCTGTTAGTATTATATCATAATGTCTAACTTTTGGGGTGCAGTTCATAAGAGCCTTGAAGAAAATAAAAGAAAGTTATGTTTAGTCCTTCACAGCTCTGGAATTTACTCTCGGATCAGTTAAACATTAAGTCTAAAGCTCCTTTTAAAATAGCCCATCAAGGATTTCTCCTTGATGGGCTGGTTTTTAATTAGGTATGTTCAGCTGAAAGCCTGTATGTATAACATCTGAGTTGAGGTTGTTAAGTTTTTTTATTTCAGGGTACCTTTTACCGTCACCCAGATAATGCTGGGCTATATTCCAAAGGGTATCACCACTGGCTACTGTATGTACAATCTGAGTCTTTGAAGGCTCTGATAACACCGGCTGAATATCTGCAATATGTACAGGAGATTCAATCCTGTATATACGACCTTCATCCTCACTGATAACGGCTCTGTCTCCGTTTGTTTCCAGTACATACCAGTTAAGTCTGCGCACCCACTGTGGAATTGTGCTTCCGTTGTAATAGTGATCTCCTGTAATTCTTACAAGGTCACCCGGCTTGATTGCTTGCGCTGTGTTTTCATGTGGCTCTTCAGCCGGCAAATCCTCGCCACCCTTATTATCACCGGCAAGCTGAGCTTTGACATCCGCTCTAAAGGTATTCATGCTCTTACCGAATCTGGGAAACCAGTGCATGACGTCAGCGTGGTTTGATGCAACACCCATGCCGGCCCCCTCGGAATGGCAGATAATATTCTCTTCAGTAAGGCCGTAAAGATTGCAAAGATACGCACAAAGCTCCACAGCTTCTTTGTAAACAGCAGTGAAATAATCTAAATCTGTCAGACTGTCCTCGCAGATTTCAAAGGATATATGGGTGTCATTTGCTCTTCCGCCGCAGTGCCAGGCTCTATGCATCCACGGCAAAACCTGATAAGTGGCAATGCTTCCGTCTGAGGTCTTGCCTATGAACGCATGAGGGCATACAGCTCTGCCGTCTGGGTAGTATTGGTTCCAGTGGTTATCATAAGGATTATGACCCAGAACTCCATCATCAGGGCCTACATAGCGTTTAAGCCATGGGTTATTTGCTCCCGTACTGTGTACCATGATGCCTTTAACATCTATTGTCCTTCCGGCTTTATAGCAGGCATTTTCAGTGAATATCAGTTTTCGCAGGTTCAATACCTTCACGCTCCTTATCGTGCAGCTGGGCCAGTACAAGCTTGAGATTTTCCGGAATCGGCAGCCCTAAATGTGATGCATTCTCCAATAAAGAAACGCCCTCATTTGATATGTAGAACAATATTACCACTGTTCTTAATGCACTGCCATTACCTATAACATGTACATCCAAAATATTTGCTACGCCAACAAGAATAAAAATCAGTATTTTTTTGAATATACCTTTAAATCCGACTGTACTGGAAAGCTTTTTATCTGCAATAGCACACATCACGCCGGTAATGTAATCTACAACTACAAAAGCTATGAGTGCGTATAGCATGCCGTCAAAGCCGCCGAGATAATAAGCCAGCCAGCCTCCGATTGCGGCACACACTATCTGAATGCCGTTCCAAATTTCTTTCATGTTTTTCTCCTTTTTATCGTCCGTATAGAATACATTGATCACATGTCCTGCCGCCCCTAAGAATTACCTCACCGGCAAATCGGCTGCATGGTATGCCTATAAAAACTATATATTGAACTTTGCAGCATCTGCTATTTTTATAAGCGCATCAATTTCTCCAGAAAGAAGACTGCACCCAATAGCCGCAGTGAGCTGGACGGTATAGGCAAGGAAAACATTTATTCTATTTTATTAGTTATGATATTTTTTAAAGATAGCCCGTATCAGTTAAAGCTGATACGGGCTATTTACCATTTGGATTGGTGGTATTTTTTTCTTAAATTTACAGTGTTAAGCATCAGCTATGTACTACAGGCGAATAACAGAGTTGCAGAACTTGAGATGTCTGCTCAGCTTCTCAGATTAAACAAATGTTACCATCTTATAGACAAAGCGACTGAATATTTGCCGTTGAGACTGTTATCCGGCTTTAGAATCACTGCTGTGTAACTTCATCAAATTTACTGCCGAGCCAGTTTTGCAGGAAACGGAAATTTTCCTCTGTATAGGTCATCCAAACAAGGCCGTCGCATCTCTGTATATTCGAAGTGTCGTCAGTGTTCAAATATTTTGGGCCTGCTCTATGAAGAAACTCTACAACTTTCGGTAATACCTTGCGGAACTCTACCAGCTCCCAAACAGTCATAATCCCGAATTTGCTGAAATCGCTTTCATTGTAATCACCGAAAGCAATATATATTCCCAGTCCCTTGCTTCCCTCTATCCACGGGGCAATTCCTATTCCGGTAATATTCTTTTTGTAATAGAGCTTTTTCTTTATATAGCCTATGCTAATCATCTCTTCAGAAAATTTGATAGGTCTGCCCGCAAAAATGACGAGTTCTAATGAACTATAAATAGTAATGGCAATCCCTATAATAAAGAGGATGCACATTGCTATTATCATAACGGTCATAAAGATATAGAAGACGCTGGGAGTCCTGATTGCATCAAGCAAGATTTCTAATAACACAGGATAAAAGAAACGCTCTTCGATACATCCCCATAATAAACCTGCGATGAAAAGGAATCCAACTATACTAAAAGCAACTAAGCCTTTTGATGGAAGAATTGTTTTTTTCATTGAAAAACCTCCGTTAATGCCTATATAGCAAGCTTGCTACAACACTGTTATATTTACTTTACGTTTATATTACCACATCATAATTTTCTCCCGCTCCCATCTGCTGCTGTAAGGTGGGGCCTTCTTAGGTTTGGTGGCACTTTTAGTCTTTGGGTGAACACCACCATACAAGCCTCTAATGGTCATTTCTGAAGTAGCAGTTGCAAGCGTGGAAAAAAATCCTCCTGTTAAATCAGTTGCAGCTGCTTCGAATGCCGTGTCTGCTGATGTTAGCCCATAACTCAAAACAGTTCCAGCAGCTGCGTGAAAACCTGCTATAATTAAAGAAACACCATCAACTTTAAATTTCCCACTGGCAGTGCCATTTTTGACTTTTATTTTGAATTGTTCTCTTTGAGAAATAAAATCAGCGGCTACCCCAATAGCAGCATTTACTGCGGCTCCTAAAACCTTTACTGCTGTCTTGTATGCACCAGCAACTCCACCTACAAGTCCAACAAAGAATCCGGCAACCCCTCCAATTATAGCGCCTGTTCGAATATCTTCACCGGCCGCATAGGCGTTTATTGCACCATATACTGCACCAACTATACCGCCTACAATTGCACTAACTACTAATGCTGAAATGGCAAAATCACCATTACTGTCAACGTATATCGTCGGATTATTGTTGCAGTAAGCAAACATATTTGTGCCAAGAATATCCTGACCTGTGCTCTGGTAGTTATCGGCATTTATAAATCTGCACACGAATGGATCATAGTATCGGCCTTTAAGGTAGTACAGCCCTGTTTCGGTGTCGAAGTAGTAGCCACGGTAGCGGAGGGGGTTTATCTCTGCCAGTGCGCCAAGCGTTCCCATGGGCAGACCCCATGCGTTGTAGTAATACTCAGCCACGGAGAAGCCCTCAGCGTCCACCATGCTCATAATGTCGCCCTGAAGGTTGGTTACATAGTAATACATAACCGGCTCGGCGTTGGCATCTGCTTTATAGGACATGGAGTAAGGCTTGCCGTTCTCATCGTAGAAGAACTCAAGCTCCGTGTCGCCGCAGCTCTCGGACAGCAGTCTGTAGCCCTGCCAGATGTACTTGTGCTCTACCCCGTTTACAGTCTTGCTCATACGCAAGCCATCCACGTTGTAAGTATAAGATGCTTCAAGCCCCTTTCCTGCGTTCACAGCGCTTGCAAGCTGCCTTCCGTGTACCCATTTGAAGTCTGTTCCGTCGTGCCAATGCAGAGGATTTCCGATTGCGTCGTAGCTAATTACTTTGCCGTTGAAGGCTGTAAGCAAATCAGGCCACTGAGCATCTTCATAGCTCAGTACAAACGGCTTGTTTGCGTCACCCTATGAAAGGAGATTGCCGTTTGCATCATACTTATAGACAAAGGGGCTGAATCTTTGACCATTGCTGCTGTTATCCAGGCTTTAGAATCACTGCTGTGTAACTTCATCAAATTTACTGCCGAGCCAGTTTTGCAGGAAACGGAAATTTTCCTCTGTATAGGTCATCCAAACAAGGCCGTCGCATCTCTGTATATTCGAAGTGTCGTCAGTGTTCAAATATTTTGGGCCTACTCTATGAAGAAACTCTACCACTTTAGGTAATATCTTGTGGAGCTCTACCAGTTCCCAGACAGTCATAATCCCGTATTCGGAAAGGTCACTTTTCTTATAGTCTCCGAAAACAATATATATTCCCTGCATTTTATTCATGTTTTGCATGAACACGTTGTTTTTGACCGGCTCTCTATTCAAGTTACCATCGATTACCGTTGCAATTCCTATTCCCGTAATATTCTTTTTGTAATAGTGCTTTTTCTTTATGTAGCCTATGCTGACCATATCTTCGGAGAATTTAAGCGGTCTGCCAGCAAAAAGAAAGAGTTCCAGTGCACCATAAAAGAAAAGTATAATCAAAAAAGGTATAAACGCAAAACTTATTATTATATCAATAGCAACCATAATGATACTGAATACGTCTGGAGCATTAAATACATCAATCAAAATTTCCAATACAGTAGAAGACCAGAATCTCTCTTCTATACATCCCCATAATAAACCTGCGGGCAAAAGAAATGCACCTATACTAAGCGAAAATAAGCCTTTTGATGGAAGAATTGTTATTTTCATGGAAGACCTCCTTTACAGCCTGATTTACAGGCTGGCTACAACACTGTTCTATTTAAATTCAAATTACCACATCATGATTATCTCCCGCTCCCATCTGCTGCTGTAAGGCGGTGCCTTCTTAGATTTGCCGACACTTTTAGTCTCCTGTTTCTTATTTCCGTACAAGTATCTTGTGCTCATTTCTAGAGTAGCAGTTGCAAGAGTGGCATATAATCCTCCTGTTAAACCAGTTGCAACTGCTTCCATTACAGTATCTGATATTGTTAGTCCAAAACCCAACAACGTACCTCCAGCTGAAAAAGTAGCTGCCATTATCATAGACCCGTAATCAGGCTTAAACTCCCCACTTACAGTACAATTCTCCAGCTTTTTATTAAACTGTGCTTTTTGTGCTTTATAATCTAGTGATACAGCAATAACAGTATTTATCAATACTGTGCCAACTTTTCCAATACACTTAATTAAGGGGCCTCCTGATAGTACAGTTCCAATGGATAATCCAGCAATAAAGCCATAACGTGCTCCTATACCAACATCTTCCCCAGCAGCGTAAGCGTTTATTGCACCATATGCAGCACCAACTAAGCCGCCTATTAAGCCACCTACTAATGTAGCAGTCAAAAATATAGCCCATGGAAAATCACCATTACTGTCAACATACATCATTGGATTATTGTTGCAGTAAGCAAACATATTTGTGCCAAGAATATCCTGACCTGTGCTCTGGTAGTTATCGGCATTTATAAATCTGCACACGAATGGATCATAGTATCGGCCTTTAAGGTAGTACAGCCCTGTTTCGGTGTCGAAGTAGTAGCCACGGTAGCGGAGGGGGTTTATCTCTGCCAGTGCGCCAAGCGTTCCCATGGGCAGACCCCATGCGTTGTAGTAATACTCAGCCACGGAGAAGCCCTCAGCGTCCACCATGCTCATAATGTCGCCCTGAAGGTTGGTTACATAGTAATACATAACCGGCTCGGCGTTGGCATCTGCTTTATAGGACATGGAGTAAGGCTTGCCGTTCTCATCGTAGAAGAACTCAAGCTCCGTGTCGCCGCAGCTCTCGGACAGCAGTCTGTAGCCCTGCCAGATGTACTTGTGCTCTACCCCGTTTACAGTCTTGCTCATACGCAAGCCATCCACGTTGTAAGTATAAGATGCTTCAAGCCCCTTTCCTGCGTTCACAGCGCTTGCAAGCTGTCTTCCGTGTACCCATTTGAAGTCTGTGCCGTCGTGCCAATGCAGAGGATTTCCGATTGCGTCGTAGCTAATTGCTTTGCCGTTGAAGGCTGTGAGCAAATCAGGCCACTGAGCATCTTCATAGCTCAGCACGAAAGGCTTGTTTGCGTCACCCCATGAAAGGAGATTGCCGTTTGCATCAAAGTTATAGCAAAGGCTGTATGCTTCACGGTCATCTGTAAGTGGATCACGGCTGTAACAATGCTCTCGTACAAGCTGACCCTGAGCGTCATACTCGTAATTTCTATCGCTGTTGAGATATTCTCCGACTATCTCCTCGCCTCGCCGTTCCTTACGAACACGGGATTCAACGATGGAAATTATGTTTCCCGCTGCATCATACTTATAGGCAAAGCGGCTGAATATCTGACCGTTGCGGGTATTATTCAGCTCTGACACCATAAGAGTAGTCTTATCAGCGGAATCACCGGGAAGATAGGAGAGTTCACGCTTCATAACCTCGGTGCCGTTAAGGCTAAGCTCACGTTTGGTGAGTCGTTTCAGTGCATCATAAGTGTAGGCAAAGCCGGCGCTTCCGGGAAGAGTCATGGAGGTGAGACTTCCGTCCTCATCCTTGTATTTGTAGCCATAGACACGAGCAGAACCGAATTTGCCGCTTAAACCGGGGCTGAGTGCATACTCGGTTGAAGCAAGTCTGCCGCCGTTATCATAAGCTGCGTGCATACGCTGTATGCCCTTACCGTCCTTACGCTCAACGAAGGTAATAAGTCTGCCGAGAGCGTCATAGTTAAAGCTGCAATGTCTTCCGGAAATGTTATCCTGTACTCTGCCAAGTGTTCCGTCTGTGGTGTAAGCATAGCTTGCAGCCGGGTTCTTGCTTTCATTGTAACGCAAAGCAGTCTTTCTTTCAAGCGCATCATACTCGTAATTCACGCTGTCTCCGTTGCCGTAGGTCATACTCTGCATAGGGCCGTTTTTCTCACCGTAGGTATAGCTTGCAAGCTTTCGATTACCTACATTATTTTCGATTATTCTACCGTGAGAGTCATAAACCATGGTGTAGGTCTGAGTCTTGCCTCCGCCGGTGCGTTCCATGGTACACATCTGACCTTTGCTGTATCCATAGTTCAGCTTGACAGTATTTTCTATATCGCTGGCTTCAAGTCGGCCGTTCTGGTTGTTATATACGGCATGGCGAACAACTCCGAGAGCATCTGTTATTGCGCTTGGCTGGGCGGTCTGCTTGTTGATAGGAGCGCTGTACTCGTATCTTAAAACATTTCCCCGAGCATCTGTCTGCGCAGAGAGCAGGTTACCGTTATAGGTATAACTTGCAGAAGTTATAATTTTGTCTGCAAGTCCGGTGGCAGACAGGGTTGTGCCGGAAGTGTTGCCGCAGGTAGAGTAGCTAGCAGACATACTTACACCATCGTTTGTAGCTTTGGTCATGTTGTGCTTGTTGTCGTACTCGTAGGTGTACTTGCCATTGCCACGAGTGACCTGAGAGATGATGTCAGCGCCGCTGTATGTGAAGCTCTGCTCTTCATTTTCGCTGGATGTAACGGAGACAAGTTCGCCGTCAGAGTTGTATTTGTAGCTCTGTGCATCCTGACGGGAGAAGGCAATATCAGTGAATAAACCGACATTGGGGTTGCGGCCAAAGGTAAAGAATACCCTTATCCATTTGACGGTTTTCTCCGGACATTTAGGGACTATGGGCATGGAGACATACTGCCAGTTCTCATTGTCTACATTAAAGGGGGCAGTTTGTGTCTCCGGCTCAGTCTCGCCGTCATAGTAAATCTGAACCCAAACATCGTATTCACGGGCATCCGCACTGCCGCCCATTGGTACAGATGAGGCTTTTGCCCAGCCTGATATCAGGTAGGTCTGTGTACCTGGCTGATTGAGTTGAAGATCCTGATATACGTCGATACATTCAAAGGCATCTCCCTGCAGTCTGGCAACACTGCCGAACTTCTCATCGGTAGTGTAGCTCATGTACTGGCTTAACCAGGCTTTCCATACATTCTGCTTTGTCATTGCACCGTCATCAAGAAGGCTTACGGGTCCGGGTGTGCCGTCAGCGCCGAAAACGCTCTCCTCAAGCTGTAAATCGTCAAGATATACAGCACCGCTGATGCCGCTGGCCACAAGTTCAAGGGTGATTGAGCCTGAAGCGTTTGCCTGAACCACAGAATATATACGCTCCCAGCCCTTATTTACTCCATCGCTGTTCCAGTTTACGCTGACACCTTCATCGACTGTAGATTCACGGCTGCGGATATATACCTTGCCCTTTTCTCCGAAATCCGTGACGTTTGCCGTATTCACATATGCTGAAAGAATATACCAGCCATTTGCTGTAAGGCCTGTTACAGTCTGACCGATAACAGAGTCATTATCCGAACCTGAGCGAGTCACTTTGATTGCCTTGAAGCCTGTATGTACCTTATCGGAAGCAATAGCTGCACTGCCGCCGCCATTAAAGAACCACGGGGCAGTTTCTGCACCAACGGAACTCTGATTTTCTATTCCTGCATCACTCAGCAGGTTGATTGACTGCACACCTACCGTACTGGAGGCAAGCACACGGTTATTGTTTGCACTTGTTCCTGAGTTTGCGGTGTAGGCGCTGCTGCTTGCACCGTAAATCTTGGTCATGTCTGCATTGGTGGTATAGCTGCTGGTAGTGCGGCCAAAATAGTCCAGCACATGGTGGCTTACTATATCGTCACCATCTCCAAGCACTCGGTTTGCACCACAATGGCGATAAGACTGTATTCCGTTATAAGTACCGTCTACCAGCACAGAAGCACCAACTACCTGACCTGTGCTATCGGTGCCGCACTCATAAAACTTAGATACTTTTCCGGTTATACCGTTGTACTCATAATTCATGGAGTAACCGGATTCGTTATCTGCCGCCTTTGTGAGTTTGGAATTGGAATTGTAGTCATATGTTACAGTTGTGCCGTCCGGGTGGGTGATACCGGTAAGGCGTCCGGATGAATCATAGCTGTATGAGGTTGTATTCCCCGCAGGATCGATAATAGTGGTTAAGTAGCCGTCTGAATTGTAGTTGAGCGTGGCGATAGTCTCCAGACTTTCACCGCTATTTTGGCGTGTAACGGAAACAATCTGTCCGGAACCGTTGAGAACATAGTTCACCCTATTGCCGTTAGCATCCTGATGATAACTGAGCATACCGTTACTAAAGTAGCGGATGTTATTTTTTTTGTCCTTGAGGGTATAATCATTACCGCTCTTGGTAATGGTGAGATTCAAACCATCTTCGTCTTTGTATACATCACCATCAGTTGAGAAATAATGAATTGTGCCATCTCCGTCAGCATAGAGTAAGTATCCGCCATCATGGGCAGTGATTATCTGCTGAATATCCAGCATCCAGCCATGTCCCAGCTTCATACCGCTGTATTTGCCTGAGGCTCCGGTTATAAAAGATGAATACTCATTTGCAGAATACATTGAGTTGTATACATGGCTTATTCCGGCATCGTTTACAGTGCTGGCAGCAGAAAGATCGTTTTTAACAACAGTCAGCTGTCCACTGTAATCCCCTATATAGCCGGTACCTGCACGCTGAATGGAGTGGTTCTGATAACAGTAATATCCCTCAAGACCTGCGCAGTTACGATACTGCACCACAAAATACGGTCTCGCTCCGGCGTTTGTTGTATTGCTGCTTGCAAAGCCCACATTTGCACAGCTTGAAGAGTTCATCGAACCTTCTTTGCAGGCTTTCAGGCATATACCATAGTTCTGTCTGGGATCGTTGTACCATTTTATGGCTTCACGAGTTACATTCCAACTGTAAAACTGCCGTTTGTTGTAAACATCTGCCCAGTCTATAACACTGCCAAGAGGTGGGCAATCATTCCATGTATGATAAAGGCTCCAGTATCCCTCGGTGGGGGTGTTATAGTTGAGTGCCTGAGCCTGAATACGCAGAGAGCTCATTGCAATGTCTGAATAAGCTACTTCATACAGGTTAATGGAGCTGTTTACTACATAGCTGTTATCGGGTAAGGTGGGAAGGTTGTTTACACGAACCAGTATGCGGCAGTTTTTGCCGGTACCAGAATAGTAACCAAGCTCCTCAGTTGCTTTCTGACCGCTGTGTCCATTGGGATAACGCTCATTAAGAGTGCCGGTCTCAATGTTATAAAAGCCCTGAATAAAAACAGGGGGATCAATGGTGACCGGGAAAGTACGCTCATCTGCATTTATCCACTCTGCATCAGCGATTACTCTGAGTAAGTACTTGCCATTTTCGAGAGCCTCAAGCACATACTCAACCTCTGTACTGCTGTTACCATCGGAATCGAACATATATCCGGACGGAATAACAAATATAGTACTATTGTTCTCGTCCTTAAGTTCAATACCTCCGTTATCCATCATAACAGGATGAAGCTTCTCTGCTTCAACGATAAATCTGTATTCATATGTGGGCATAGGAGCATCTATTATAATGTTTTCCTTAATAGAACTTTCTCCGATTACATATTCCACACTCGTCTGGTCAAATACGTTATTGTATATAACAGAGCTTGTAAGGTTTTGGGGCATTACTTTGGCTTCAAAGCAGTCTTTGGGTATGGCAGTTTCAGGCTGTTTGAGCCGGCCAATGGTTTCTTTACAGAGTTTTATAGTATCTGCATTGGAATATGCAGAAGCAGTTCTCACTACGCTACTGTTAACAGCCGCCTGCGGGGTAAGAGAAACAGTATATCCGCCATAGCTTATACTTGCAAGCTTTTCAGCTCCACTTGATTCGGCAAGTCGTACATCGGCAAGACCAGCAGCATTTTTATATATTAGTTTATCTGCGGATAACTCATTTACATTTGTACTGATAACCGGAGTCCCGTCCTGCTGACATAAACTCAGTCGGTTATCTATGTCCTCAAGCTTTCCGTTTTTGCTCATATAATGCACAGGCTGCTCATACGACACTGCAATCTCTGTGCCGTCTGACATATGAAAGTGCTTTTCAGTGAGTGTACGCCTGTCTTCAATCTCCCACAGCACATCAGAAGCTTTGTACCTCAAAGGCTGTTTCATAATGCTTGAAAGTTCTGCTTTTGCTGAAGCTCGCTCTGCCACAGAAGCGTCGTGCATATCATTTTGATATTTCATGCTTTTACCTCCATCGTCATGCTCTTGCTTTGTACATCATGCGGTACGGCGCCACATATATACGGTCAGGTATGGAGGTAAATTGGATGCATTACCGGTATTCCCGTGGCTGTGTGCTGCGCCACCGCCAGTACTGCCGCAGCTTCTGGACGCATCATCACCGAGCACGTTGGAATACTGGCCGTATCCCTCATTATCCGTATCATGCATATTCCAGTTAGAGTATGTAAAGCCATGGGTATGGGCAGGGATTTCATCCACTGTAAGCACATGACCGGAAGTAGAATGGTAATGTGTGGCTGAACCTCCGGTACTACCTGCTGTATAATTGCTGCCAGCGCCAATAAGGAATCGATTTTCTATGCGCTCCCATGTACCACCAAACAGCGTTGCAGGAGAAACATCCGATACAGACTGGTATATTGTACCGACAGGGTAGATTCGATCAAGTTCATCAATTGGGAATTCCTGCTTGGATAGGTCTGAACGAATACTGGCAATAAGCTGTCTAAGCTGACTTTCAAGTTCATCCACAGGAATCATAGTGACACCGTCGCGAACCAGTCCGCAGTAGCTTTTGTTCAGTCTGAGATCGGTTATATCCGCTGCGGCTATTGAAGTAGCCCCTGCAGGAACTCGGATACTTGCAAGATAAATTTCGTCTTTAGCCGCATCATGAACCGGTGATGAAAAACCGGGTTTACAGCAGCACTGCCAGCTTTAATTATTGTGGTAGTAGTATTAGTGGATTTATTAAGCTGTATGCAAACAACATCAATGCGAGGATTCTGCGCATCTGCAGCCGGAAGAGTGATTGTCTGTGCATTTTCAAGTACACATATTACACCGTCATCCTTACCTTTTTTCAGCCAAGCAATGCCAGGAGAAACAGAAACTTTAAGTTCTCCTGAAGCCGTTACTGAAAGATTGTTGCCGGTGGAAAAAACTCCGCGATTTCTCATGCCGAGCCAAGCACCAAGTGCATTAGCCTCATACTGTACATTATTAAGCGTGAAAGTTAACATTATAATGGTTCCTCCTTGTATTTGTCTTGTATGGACGAGCCAAAGAATGCATATTACTTTAAGCAACACATTTTTTATATTTATAAGTGCATAACTATGTATACACGTTTTACCTCCTTTCTTATTCTAGGTTTATGCTTATACTTAAAATAACGCTTCTTTGATTGCCCATCTGCATATAAAGGAGGTAATACTATCGGAAATGTAAACCTAAATAAGTAATATTGCAAAAAATGAGAGACCAAAAATTCCACTTTCCATAAAAATGCAACTACCAGCGGCACGGAAATACCTGATTTTAAACTTTCTCTATTGGTGGCAATTTGCCTGTAGTCTTATGTTAATTTCTGCTACTAAATAATATACTATATGGGGGGCGTAGATGTGGTTTGTCTACGATGAAGTATTAAATGTATTTTTGTCGTTTTAAGCTTTTATATCATCAATTTTCATTTCTAACAGTACAAAAATAAAATTCAGAAATAACTTTTTTCGATATGACTATAAATCAATTTTATATTCACCATCTCGATATCTTATCTAAAATAATTAACATGCCCACATCCATATTTAATGGATGTGGGCTTTGAACAAAATGGTAATGAGTAAAATAAAGTCTATTTTTGTAGTATATAGCTTCAAACAACTATCTGAAATATAATGTGTACACTAAAATGTTAAATGTTTTTACTGATTATTTGTATGTTCTTCAAGATGTTGCCATGTGTCATTACCAACGTATCCGTCAGCGCTTATATTGCAAACACTTTGAAAACTTTTTACTGCTGTTTCAGTATTAGGACCAAATGAACCATCAATACTTCCGGGATTACAACCATAATCTTTATGGTATGCATAAATTTTCGTTAATGCTCGCTGAATTGTATACACATAATCTTCCCGAGTGTAGATACCATCTGGGATGTTCGTTGTGTATCTCGAAATAACTGTATTATAAGGTACAAGCATATCTTCATAGACATACGAATCCCCAGTGTCTGGATCAGTGTAGGAAAGACAAATATCATAAAATGTTGGCTGATACATTGATGATGCTCTATAGTTGTTTTCAGCTGGTTCTTCTGCAAAAGCTATAGAATTCAACGAAATAACCACGCATAAAACTATAGTAAAAAAAAGAGCCACTCTTATACTTTTTTTCATATATCCTCCTTAACCATACTGTTCAGCTAAATATATCTTTAGCCTTGAATCAATTTCTTTTGCTGTAAGTTCTGACGACATTTTCCCATTGAAGTAATCTTGGCTGTCTTTAAGAATTAAATTGAGCATATCGTCATCAATTACGGTGCATACATTCAGAGAATCAATAATTTCATATAATTGCTCTGTTATTACATTTAATTCTTCCGTACCTGCTATAGACAATTTAACTCCATTAGCATAAGCTCCTAAGCTTGGTGGCAGTTTTATATAATTTTCGCCCTGTTTATCAAGCTTTGCTGTCAGCACATCCTTTCTCACCGGTAAATCGTTAATGTATGAATTTCCCTGACATTCCTCTCCAAGTACAAAATCGAAAAAGCTTTTACATCCCTGAATATTGGATGTTTTGGCTGAAACCCCCAGCAGGCTTGAGGGGGCAAGCGCATATCCAGAGCTGTTCGAGGCGGGAAAACCTATGTAATTGGGCTCATTATTAAAGGCCCCGTCAATGAATGACACTGTTTTTACTGCATTTGCTCCAATCCAACCAATATAAACTTTCTGATCTCCACATGCAATTGCTCCAAAGTCATTCGGCCCTCCAGGAACTCCTTCTTCAGGTAGTTGTGAAGCATATTCCAAGATTTTTGAAAAGTTTCCATCATAAAAATTACTATTTAAATTATTTGTATCAATATACTCAGAAAAATTAAATAAAATAATATACGCCAAAAAACGCTCTCTTGAAATATTGGTTCCGATTGTGTTGCTAAATGGTAAAACGGACACCTTTTCCATAAAGTCTTGAAGAGACCATTTACTAAGACCGCCGCTGATTTCCTGACTGCTTACCATGGACAGGATACTGAATGAGGGTGTCATATAATATAGATTATCCCCATCTTTCAGGCTTTCATAGATTGAAGGGAGAATTTGCTTATTTTCCTCCATAACCCAGCCGGAAATATCTTTCAATGCACCTGATTTAGCAAACTTTTTGGCAGGCATATTAGTTAAATCCAAAATATCTATGGAATTATCCGATATATAATCCGCATTCAGTTGTGTCATACCTACATCAGACCCCTCTGACAAATCATATTCTGCATAGTCCCTAACCACAATTTTATATCCTAAATTGCGGGAGTTATAATCTTCGATAATTTGCTGAAGGCTGCGGTTCAATTCGTAAGTTGCTAAAGTGATTGTCTCGCTTTGCTCGGTACACTCCTCCCAAACAGCACCCATACCGTTTTCAATGGAAAACAGCTTACCATCATTCAAAAGAAGGATGTTATTGCTGTGCATGCAACTTGAAGCGCAGTCAATCAGCGGCAGCATACCTCCGTTTTTATAATTAAGCTTATAAAGCGCGTTTTTCAAAAACACCAAAACATTTTCACTGGTGTCGCTTGCAGATATGCAATCGTAAATTTTCTGAATTTTTGTTTCATTTATAAGATTAAAATTGCCGTCATAAAGGGAGAAGAATGTAGTATGGTCATTGTCATCCATGCTGTTGTAAAATCCACGGCATATTAAAATACTGCCGTCATCATTCAGTATGCAGACGGGATTATATGTATAGTCGCCAAGCTCTTTTACTATTTCGCCGCTTTCGTCCATTAAAAATACAGTGCCGCCGATGCACAAAATCATTTTACCATTTACTGCCGCAATTTCATCAATATTATTTCCGACATATTTCTTTGGTATATTAAGCTTTACAGCGCTCTGGAAAACCGTGTTCTCATAGCCGCTCAAAATGTAATCTCCGTTTTCATCAACGGTCAGCAGCATAATTTTCCCGTCGGAGCTTTGGCACAGGGAGTAAAATTCGCCGTGAATTTCAAGCTCAAGCCCCTCTGCGTTATCGGATGCCAAGTCATAAAGGAAAAATTTATTCTCACCCTCGCTGTCCCTGCCGAACATCAAAAGCTGCTCCCCCGCCTTAACCGCCTGCCAGATCTTTACCCCGCCCAGGGGCAGAGAAATTGCCCTGCTCTGCATTATAGCGGCGCTTACATCAGTATTGAGGTTTTCTTTTAATGTCTCTGTTTTAATCTTGTCCTCAGCGTTCACTTTTTCCTTTTGAACATCCTCAGTTTGCCGGGGAGTGATTTTGGTTTCATCGGGAGTCGCTTCTTTTTTATCTTCCTTTGTACCTCCGCAGGCGCAGAGGGAAGCAATCATAAACGCACTCAGAATCAGGCAGATAATACGCTTTGCTTTTGACATTTTACTTTCTCCTTTATCGCATTTTTATCTTTAATTTACTTTTAGCCTTTTATTTTTCTTACTTCAATGCTTTTTACGCATATAATGCGTTTTATGACGTGAGTATAAATGTCAATGAATAATTGAGCCACCTTGGCTCAGCTCAGTTCTTTCCCTTAATCACCGCCTTCAGCCGGTAGGACTCTCCGTTCATATACAAAACACGGGAGCAGAAAGTCAGACGGTCAATAAGGCTCCCGCCATTGTCGTATTTTCAAGAAGATCCGTCAATTTTGAAAATGGAAAATTAATCATCACAAAGGTGCTGGCTTTATCACTCCGGTCAGAGATAAATTTAAACAGCAAGTCTGACCAGTGCCAGTTAAAGCTGAAGTAACTTAGTTCATCCAGTATCAGCAGATCTGCCTTGGTCAGAGTCTTCTCCAGTTTTCCAAGATGGTAATTCTCCTTGTCTTCACAGAGCTCAGTGGACAAGGTTGCTGAGTTCTTAAACAGCACATTATAACCCTTAAGTACATGCTTTCAGGCTCAAGGCAACCTCCAAATAGGTCTTACCTCTGTCTGGATTGCCACTCATAATATTATTCTACTTGTATTGGACTAATTGGGGTTGGATAATTTCTTCAGACGAAACAGGGGTGAAACTGCCTCGTTCAGTTTGAGTACAGCCAAATTCTTTCCATGGTTTTCAAATATGGAAAGCCTGCAGCATTTAGACGCCTTCGGTTATGGTTTTCTTGTCTGAAAATGGTTCCAGCCTTCAAAAGTTTCAATAACAGATTGGAGAAATCAGAGGCAGGCTCTACCTGTACTTCATATATTGCTTGCAATCCTGACGCATGAGTATATATCTCATACACTCTTCCATATATTGTAAAAGTTCCGTCCGGATGTGTTTCAGTGTAGTCAGGATCCCACGTGTATGGCGTAGGCATTGATGATATCGCCAATTCAATGTTTCTGTCTACAATTGTTTCTACCTCTGCATATGTAATGACATCATTTTCAGCTCTCGAACTTATGTATTCTTCTCAGCTCATAGGAATAAATATCTGTCTATTCGATGTAGCATCTTCGTAATCAGATGAAGTCGCAAATGCTGATCAAGGGAATACGTACATAGTTAAAGTTAGAATAATATCAATGCTGATAATTCTTTTTTCGTTGTAAACTTCCTTTCGGAGCAATGCCTGTTCTAATTAGTTTCTTTATTTTCCCACATCGCACCAGTCAATTTATCAATCACAACGGAATCACCCATATATATTTATAGTTTTCAGATTTTATTATATGAGGCTAGGATTAAACAGACAAATATTAACAAATGTATTTGACATTTGGTTAAACATAAAATCACTATCTGTATAGTAGCAAAAGTAAATGTATAATAGTTAAATTTGCAGTAACTCAGGTAATATATGCAGTGAAATGGGCATAGAAAAGCAAGCACAATAATAATCATTGTGCTTGCTGTGCTGAACCATCTGTTATTTGCGCAGAAAAAGAAAAAATATTGCTTGTCTCTACGTAGTCCAGTGAATATATCGCATTATACTTATCTAAGACCGCAAATATATTCTGAAGACCATATCCATGATATATTGAATGATTTTTTCTTGTTACTATCCTGTTGTTATCAATTTTTACTGGTTCACCAGTAGAATTCTCTATATATAAGAATGACGTGCCATCTATGTTTTTGATTTTAAGCTGTATATATCGTAATTCCTTATCTGGGATTTTTTCGCAAGATTCAATTGCATTGTCAATTAAGTTAGCCATTACAATTACAAGAGCTTCATCAGGAAGTGGAAATTTCGACAAATCATCCAGCTGCGTGCCGAATTTAATATTTTTACTCTCTGCGATAGACAATTTCTGACTTAAAATGATGTCCATAGCCATTCTGTGAGTATTGATAATAATGGGAGTAGGTAAATTTACATTTTGAAGCTTGTCTAAATAATTTATAACCTGGTCTTTAGGCGCATTATTTTCGATCATCCCCTGCAATACCGCAAGCTGATTTTTGAAATCGTGTGTTATTTTTCTCTGTCCTTCATAGGCATCCTTCCATGATTCAATGCTGTCCATCTGGCTTTTTATACCTTGGCGTAGAATTATATTACCTCTCACAGCCAAGCTCTGTGTCTCTAAATAGTTCAAAAGAAAAATAGATACAATATCTGAAAACAAAACTATCAGTAAACACAGCAACAATTCATGCGATAGATTGGGAGAGTCAAAATAAGTTTTTGTAAGAAAAATTGCTATAGTCAGACTTGTAAAAGGGGCTACAAGGAATCGTATTCCCGAAGTAGAATTAATCATGCCGTCACGGTTGAAGTGCCTCATTATCCATGTGCGGATTATAACTATTCCGAAAGTCTCAAGTATTTTTATGCTGATACATAAAATGTAGTAGCCATAGGGGTTTGAGAGCAAGTCCTCATAACTCATGTTAAAAACTATTCTTACAGCTGAGACAAATACATTATCGAAAAGCATCAGATATCCCAACCAGAACACAAAAACAAACACCCGCTTTACCCAATCTGATTTAAAGGAGAAATAAATCCAGGCAAAATAAACACCTAAGGCTAAAAATCTTTTTACCAGTGTGGCATTCATAAATACAAAAAAAATGAATACACCGGCTAGATATGCCAGTGCTGTCAGCAGTCCCACCACCTTATCAGACCACTTTTTGGGAAAAAAGGCGGTTACAAGAAGATACAGCATTACATTTTCTATGGTTATAAGAACAGTATTTAATGCAAAATCCATTATCGGGCTCATATATTCTTACCCTTCCATTTTAGAAATGCACTGGATATAGCAGAGTATTTGCTCTCTGAGGTCTTTAATTTTTGTCCATCCCTCATGTAAGCATTATAACCGGACATATGTGTCACATGTCTCATATTGACTAAGTAGCTCTTTTGTATTCTTAAAAATCCTTTGTCTTTTAGCTTTTCTTCAAATTCAGATAATTTTCCCTGACATTCAAAAGGCTTTTCCGAATTGTTAGTGTGAACAATAACCATTCGATGAGCAGTTCCTTCAAAATACGTTATACTTTTTGTAGGCATAAGTATATCCTGATCTTTTTGCTTTAGACTAATATTGTCCGCATCAAAATATATTTTTTCATGTATCTCATCCAGTATTTGTTCTAACTCACTATCAAGTTTACTCTTTAAAAGATACCTGAACGCATTAACTTTGTATCCTGATGGCGCATACTCAATATATGCAGTTACGAAAACTATAATAATATCCGGATATTTATCGTGGATAATTCTGGCAGCTTCAATACCATTAACATCCGGCATATCTATATCAAGAAAAATAACTTTGACGGTCGACAAGTCTAAGGCAAGCAAAGCTTTTGCCTGCTGGCAAGTTTTTCCTCTTGAATTCCAGTCACGTTTGGCACAAATTGTTTCTATTTTATCTTTCAATTCGTTTAAAAACATTGGATTATCATCACAAATTACAAATTTCATAGACCGCCACACCTTTACTCTATTTTTTTACATATAGCAGAACTCTCCTTTTGTCAAGTATTGTTTATGTATTCTGATATAAGCATATATTAATCTGATCTATTGTTAATGTCAATAAAATACTTAATATTAATACATTAGTGGATCAGCGAAAATATCTATTATGTGGTAAGTGATTTCGACCGGCTGATCAATTTGGTATCATAATAAGGATATAAACTGTTTCCAGATTACGCCCTCGATAACGTTCTGATTAGAAAGATTACTGCGTGCCACGGGATTACCTCCTAATATTATTTCTACCGCGAAAAAAGCGTCGCACTGTCAATGCTCTGACCATGTAAAAGAAAAACCTGATTTCTTGCGAAATCAGGTTTTTAGTGGTTGCGGGGGAAGGACTTGAACCAACGACCTCCGGGTTATGAGCCCGACGAGCTACCAACTGCTCTACCCCGCGATATTTAGTTGCTTTCTCTTTAGCTTGTTTATACTATCATAGATATAGAAAAATGTCAAGTAAAAATTTCAAAAAATATATAAAAATAGTTTATTCACAAATATAACTTTTACCCTAAATCTTACATCGTCTATTTATATTCTTTTTTCCGCATATAAGCTGGTTTTAAAACTTTCTTCCGTATTCAGAAAAAAACAGTGCATACATAAAAGTATGCACTGTCATCTCAAATCACAACATTAGGCAAGTGCGTAGAACATACTTGCGATCTCTGCAGCTTCTTCCTCGGTATAAGCGGTGAAAGTAATTGTACCGCCATACTCGCCGCCGGCATTGAAATTAAATATCTGAATTATTATAGCTTCCATTCCATTAGTGGTATATACGGTTTTCAGTACATGATGCTCTTCGCCCAGAAACTCAATAACGGAGCCTTCCATGCTTGTTACATCCATACCCATCTGCTCATATGCAGCAATCATATTATCCTTAGTTTTAAGAGTGTTTTCCACAATTTCTTCTTCAGACATATGCTTCATAGCCACACGCTCGATCTCACCCATCTGGGTTAATACTATATTGGCATTTACACCTGTTTCATTGTCAATAGCATACATATCCTGAATGGTGGGAACACCGGTATAGTCAGTTCCTTCCAGAAGCTCGTCAACCATATCTCCAAGCTCCTGAAGTTCATCTGCGGACATGATTGCCCAATTTTCGGGGACAGTGCAGCCAATACCCAGATACTGGCTCTCATAGGTGTTGCCTTCCACAACGCCCAGACTGAAGGGTTTAACTTCTTCTTTCTCATCAGCTGCAGGGGTCTCTGCTTCTTCATCTGCAGGTGTCTGCTCTGCTTTTTCTTCTACGGGAGCATCAGCAGCCACTTCTTTTTCGGGAGCATCGCTTACTTTCTCATCTCCGCCACCGCATGCACACAGTGCAAATATCATTGTCAGTGACAGCAAAACACAAAATAATTTTTTCATTTGTTCTTTCCTTTCAATAAGTGACAAAATCATTCTCTGGAAATTTCTTCTTTTTCCAGTTTTTTTCATTATACATCGTCTTGAACTATTGTCAATAAAAATTTTG
This sequence comes from Oscillospiraceae bacterium, assembly GCA_020025675.1. Lineage (GTDB taxonomy): Bacteria > Bacillota > Clostridia > Oscillospirales > Oscillospiraceae > Limivicinus. The sequence continues at coordinate 28,636 of JAHHRS010000009.1, read as the reverse complement.
TATTTACCCCTTAAACTTATATTTATTTACAGCATTTTTGAATACCCTGTCACAATTACAGTCGATTTCACTCTTAATTTATTAGCTCTAATTTAACCTGGATAAAGCAGTCGGAATGAGCTAATTTTATGTTTTTAACATACAATTACCTCGTAAGTATACAAAAATAAAGCTAAAAGGGCACGCCAAATGACGTACCCTTTTTACATTATTGTTATTGTTCCTCCGGCGGAAGCACTTTTGCAAGAACTCTCTCCACTCGTCTGCCCTCCATAACAAGGACACTGATTTGGAGGTTTTCATAGCGAAAGCTGTCTCCCGGTTTGGGATAGGAGCCAAAGCGCTCCAATGTCCAGCCCCCAACGGTATCACTGTCAGCTTCAAAGTTTTCTTCAGAAATGCCCATAAGCTCCAGAAAATCATCCAGAACCATGTCGCCGTCAAGCTCGTACTCGTCATCATTTCTCCGTACGACCTCCAGCTCCACATCGTCGGTCTCGTCCCAGATTTCCCCTACTATCTGCTCCAGTACGTCCTCCATAGAAAGGACACCCAGTGTTCCGCCGTACTCATCTGTAACTACGGCAAGATGCTGTCTGGCCTTTCTGAGCTGGCTCAGAACATCAGGCAATTTCATAGTCTTATAGACATAACACGGAGGCATTAAAAGCTTACGTATATCCACGTGCTCCTGCTCAGTCATTGCCTTGAGAAAATGGTTAAGATATAAGACTCCGATTATATTGTCAATGCTGTCCTCATAGACTGGCAGTCTGGAATACGGTGCATCTTCAACAAGGCTCAGTATATCCTCGAAGTCGTCATCTATATCTATGGAAACTACATCAACTCTGGCAGTCATAACCTCCGAGGCGGAAATTTCAGAAAAATCTATGGCCGCCTGTAAAAGCTCAGACTGATCCTCATCGAGCACCTCTTCATCCTCAGCTGTCTCTATAATAGAGTGAAGCTCATCCACTGCTTCTTCCTGTTCTTCATCCCCGGTCTCTTTCATACCCCTGGTAATGAGATTTATGCTGTTCACCACCAGCCAAATAACAGGCTTAAAGATTATCATCAGGAAGTTAATAAATCCGGCATTCTTTTCCGCTGTTTTGTTGGCACTCTTTTTTGCGCATATTTTAGGAATAGTCTCTCCGAAAATAATAACTAAAACAGTTATAATAAGTGTTGAAAGCCAAGTGTATTTATCGCTGTTTTCATCTCCTACAAGCAAAATAACAAGTACAGAGCTCAAAGAAGAAGCTGCGATATTTACAAGGTTATTACCGATTAAAATAGCACCCAGCGCATCATCATACCTCTGGACTATTTTAAGGGCAAGACCTGCTTTTTTAGAACCTCCGTCTCTGTTTTTTTCCAGTCTCACAGAGTTGCAGGAGGAATATGACATTTCGGAAGCGGAGAAATAGGCAGAGAAAAAAATGCAGACTGCTATACCTGCAATAACTAAGTAAATACTCATTTATCTTCTCCCCCTTCCATTTCTCCGGGAAGTCGGGTCACGTTAAGCTTAAGTATTCTGTTATGCTCCATTTCCGCTACAGTAATAATAAGTTCATGATAAGTGAAACTGTCTCCCGCCTTCGGTATCTCGGTGAACTGCTCATAGGCCCACTCGCCCATAAGCGTGTTAACCAGTTCCTCGTCCTCCTCAGGGTCTTCAAAATCCATATGTTCAAAGACATTGCTGACCGTCTCATCGGCGTCTGCCTGACAGCCGCCGCAATCCATATCCACTATGGTTTCTTCCACAACATCGTCTTCATCCCAAATTTCACCCACAAGCTCTTCCAGTATATCTTCTACTGTAACTATGCCAAGAGTTCCGCCGAAATTGTCTGTAACAACAGCCATATTGATACGTGCTTTAGACATTACAGGTAAAAGTTCATCAATATTCGTGCTTTGGTGGACAAAGAAAGCTTCGTCCAGAAGAGGTCTTATATCCAGCTCCCCGCCGGATTTTAGATAGGCTTTAATATACCTTCTTATTTGAAGGATACCAATAATATTGTCTATATTGCCCTCATACACGGGAATTCTGCTGTGGTTTTGAGTTTTGACGTAACTCAGAATTTTGGCAGGTGACTCTTTAATATCCACCGCCGCCACGTCAACACGGGGAGTTAAAATACTTTCAACAGTTAAGTCCCCGAATTGGAGGGCAGAAGAAATAAGGTCGCCCTGCTCCTCGTTAAGGCTTCCCTCCTCGGTCATATCCTCGATAATGTCGTAAAGTTCATCTTCGGTAACAGATATTTCCGGGTCGCCCTTTGTAATTTTCGCTGCCGCCTCCCCTATATCGGTAAGCAGCATGGAGAATGGTTTAAACAGTTTCATAAAGAAGCTGATAGGTGCAGCACACATCTTAGCTAATTTTTCGCTGTATTTTTTTGCTATGCTCTTCGGAAGCATTTCTCCAAAATAAAAAACCACTATCGTGGTTAAGATGGTACTGAGAGAAACCGCACTCAAACCCCATTTTTTTGTAACCGCAACGGTGACAATAGATGCAGTTGCAATATGAACTATATTAGTACATATAAGCAGAGTGCTGATAGTCAGATCAAAGTTATCCAGAATTTTCAGCGCCCTTTTGGCACTGATTTCTCCTCTGTCCGCTGCAATTTTAATCTTGCTCCGGGAGGCAGAGGCGAACGCTGTCTCAGCTACAGCAAAAAAAGCCGCAAAAAACAGCAAAATGATTGCAAATATCCATGGCAATCGACTGCCGTCATCCATATTTGGATATACATCTCCTTTATATTAAATTGTATAATAGTATATCATAGCCGGAAATTGCCGTCAATATTTTGTATGTATCTTAAATTTTAATTTTACCTGATTTTACAGCTATTTTCTGTTATCAATTAAAAAACCGGCCAAGTTACGGCCGGTTTTTTAGTAATATTCATAAGACTCAAGCTCTTACATGATTATGCACTTTTTAGGACAGGCACCGGCACATGTTCCACATGCAATGCACTTTTCTTCATCCAGTTTCCAGACCTTATTGGCTCTGTCAACAGTAATAGCCTCCATGGGGCACTTCTTTGCACAGATTCCGCAGTATACACATACGCTTGGGTCACTGACAGGCTTTCCGTCCTCTCTTGGGGAAACGGCGCAGGCAGATGCTGCTTCTCCTGCCTTATTCTCTGCTTTGGGAGTGGCTGCTTGAGCTTCCTTGGGAGCTGCCGCTTTTTTCACCGGCGGTTTTTTTATAAATGTTCCGGTAACAAAAAGGTCTTCCTCTTTGGTGGCTATCATGTGGTAATCGTCCGTAAGCTCTATAGCATGGGTAGAGCAGAAATCGGCGCAGTGTGAGCAGAAGGTGCAGGAACCCAGATTAAATGTGCGTGTAACCTTATCCCCTTCTTCGGTCTTTTCAACAACTGTACTGATAGCGCCGCCGGCGCAGACTCTCTCGCACATACCGCAGTGAATACATTTGTCAGGGTGAAAAACAATTCTGCCTCTGTACCGTGGGGCGGCAGGGCTTGGTTTTACGGGGTACATTTCACAGCTTGTTTTACTGAAAAGCTGGGATACAGCTTCTTTTAAAAAGGGTAAATCCATTACATCTGTTCCCTCTTTTCTTTAAGAATTTTTGCAGCCAGGGCAAGGCCATCGATTATAGCCTCAGGTCGGGGAGCACAGCCGGCTATATCCACATCTACATGCACATATTTGCTCAGAGGGCCGGCCACGGCATAGCTGTCCTTAAAGACGTTGCCGGACTGGGGGCATGAGCCAACGGTTACAATGCAGCGTGGCTCCGGTATCTGGGAAATGGCCCGCAGGACTCTGGGCAGAGACTGTTTTGTAACAGGGCCTGTGACCACGGCTATATCTGCGTGACGTGGTGAGCCGGTGAGTTTAAATCCAAGGCGTTCCGCATCAAAACGTGGAGTGAGAACGGAGACAATTTCGATGTCGCAGCCGTTGCAGGAGCCGGCATTTATGTGGAAAAGCCAGGGTGATTTTGCAGAACTCTCAGCTATAAGTTTTTTAAACATTTTCACCCCTCCTTTATAATCCGTACCAGGCCAGAACAAGGCTTAGCAGTGCAAAGCCTGAAACTACGGTCCAGTAGAATTTGAATACCTGCTCAATTTTAAGTCTGGCTGTAACAGCATGAACAAGGGAAATGCTCACGATAGTAACAAGTGCGCAGAGCAGGAACAATATTATAACATTAAGTAAGAATGCCACAACCGATGCCGCAGCTCCGGAAAGGAACAGAGACACCAAGTTATTCACTCCGCTGCCTACTCCGCCAAAGAAAAGGGCTACAAAAATACTGGTCATTGTGAGCATCTTTATTCCGTGGCTGAGTTTAAACACCGCAAGCGGAGGACCGGAATACTCGCAGAGAATACCTTCGCATATCTCTGTCTCTGCCTCAGCTGCATCAAAGGGATGATTTCCTGTTTCTCCGGGAATTACGAGAAGCATTGCAACTGCCGCCGGTATCATGCTGGCTTTAAGAATCAGGCTGCCGTTTTCCATCTGATAACGGGCAATTTCCGTAAATGAGAAAACAAGACCTGTACCCATAGCATTGCCAACTGCTTTGCCCACTGCAAGAAGCACCATAACCATAGGCAGTTCACATGCAATTACCGTAACCATCTCACGGGAAAGGCCCACTCCGGCATAGGGAGAGCCGGAAGCGGCGCCGCCCACAATAACTGAGACAGCAGGGATAAGGAGCAGATACAAAATAACGATTATATCTGCCATACCCGAAAATGCGGTGAAGTCAAAAACAGGCACGAAGAGTTGAATTACAACAAGTGCCGCAAGTCCAAACAATGGCGCCATCAGGAAAGTAGTCTTGTGAGCCGCAGCAGGAACAATAGTCTCCTTACCGCATAGCTTAAAGAAATCATAGAAAGGCTGGAGCACAGGAGGTCCTACCCTCTTCTGCATTTTAGCCACCATTTTTCTGTCAATTCCGCAAAGCAGCATTCCGCCCAGAAAGCAGAACAGGAAGCCCGGGAAAATAAGGACATATCCTAAATAACGCAATGAATCAAGAAACATACTCATATTCCCACCTCCTTAAAATACTATCAGCATATACACAATGGTAATTGCAAGCGCAACCACCGCCCAAAGGGCGTAGTCGTTCACAACACCACTGTGAAGTTCATGCATAAAACTGAAATAACGTTTCCAGTTGTGTTTAAATCCCCAGAACATATCTTCTCCGCCGACCTGAGAGTATACGCTTTTTTCGCCGCCGAAGAAGGTATCGTACTTGGTTTCTACACCTTCAAGCTGTTCGCTTACTCTGTCATACTTTCCGGCAACAGCCACTATGGTGATTGCAAGAAGGGTGATAAGCATAAGGCACAGCCAAGCCAAAGGACTCCAGCAGCCCACTTCCACAAAAGTAACTGCAGGCGCCGTGGGAGGTACTGCCATTACGCTCTCGGCATATCCAGCACCCATCATGGAGTTAATGTAATTGCCCACATTAAACACTGCTCTTGCGGCAGGCTCGGTAAGATAAGTGGTCACAAGCTTGGGGAACAGGCCGGTAATAACGCAGAGAACGGCAAATATGCCCATTGCAAAGCGCATACCAAAGGGCACTTCCTTAGTGTTTTCAAGCTCTTTTGGCAGCTGGCCAAAGAACACAGACTGGCTCACCTTTACGAAGGAGGCAAGAGTCAAAACACTGGTAATAAGTGCTATTATTGTTACGAGCAGGAAACCTATGTTTCCGCTTTCTACCGCTTTAAGATATGTGGCCTGATAAATAGACCACTTTGACACAAAGCCGTTAAAAGGAGGGATACCGGAAATTGATGCCGCACCTATAAGAAACAGTACCGTAGTATGGGGCATTTTCTTTGAAAGGCCGCCCAGCCTGTTAAGGTCTGTTGTGCCGGTCTCATGCAGCACTGCACCGGCAGCAAGGAACAGCAGGCCCTTAAAGAGGGTGTGGTTCATGGCATGGTACAAACCGGCAGAAATTCCCATTGCGGTGCAGAGACCTGCTGCCGTAAGCACATAACCTATCTGGGAGATAGAGTGGAAGGCAAGCAGCCTCTTAAAGTCATGCTGTGCAAGAGCCATAGTCACGCATATGAACATTGACAAAGAGCCTACGAACACAAGCAGGAACTGAATGGGGCCAAGGCCCATGCTCTGGAACAGGAAGTAGGAAATTCTTATAATTCCGTAAAGTCCGGACTTGGTAAGCACGCCGGAAATAAGCACGGAAATTGATGCAGGCGCTGCGCCGTGGGCATCGGCTGCAAGAGGATGGAAAGGCACAACGAAGGCTTTCGTGGCATAACCCACAAGAAGCAGCGCATATGCAAGCTTTGTTGCAGTGTTCATGTTGCCGGGGATCAAAGCGGAAAGCTGTGCAAAGTTCAGGGTGTGGGTCTGGGCGTACAGCATAACGGTACCCACCAGTATGCAGGTAGAGCCCATGCTTCCCACGATAAGGTATTTGAAGGCAGCCTCAAGGGCTCCGTTTGCCTTGTTTCTGAACGCAGTCAGGGCAACGGCTGCAAAGGTGAGGATCTCCACCATGATGAACATATTGAAAAGGTCACCTGAAAGAACCAGACCCATAACACCGCCGGAGAGCATGAGGAAGAGAGTGTAATATTCTCTCACATTGTCGTCGTGCTCCATGTATTTAAAGGAATAAATACATGCCACGAAAACAGCTACGGCAACCAGCAGGCCGAAGAAAAGACTCAGTGCGTCAACCTCCAGAGAAATGCCTATGGCATAGCCGCCAACGGGAGTTCTGTTTCCCATCCAGTAGGCTATAATTTCTCCGTTCACCATCACTCTTTTTATAAGTGAGGAGAGCATAACAAGAGGTGCGGAAACGGCTAAGAAAGCAAGTATCTTTCTTACCGTTTTATTGCCTCCGAACATAACTATAAGGAATGCTCCCAGGAAGAAGGACATTATGGACATAACGGGCAGATGCTGATACATTGCTACACTCATCCTCTAAGCCTCCTTATCTCCCTCGTGTCAACGGTACCGTAGGCCTCGTCGATCTTTATCACAAGAGACAGAGACATTGCGGTAACGCAGGCGCCGATAACTATACTTGTAAGGGTAAGAGCCTGTGGTATGGGGTCAACAAAAAATGTTGAGGGGGTAAGCTCATTCCATGTAAAGATAGGAGCGGTTCCGCCCGGCTTAAAGCCTATGCTTACTATGAGCAGGTTTACCCCGTAGTCGGCAATTCCAAGCCCCATAACCGTCTTAACAAGATTATGCTTTGTAACAATCGTATAAAAGCCCAGAGCAATCAGGAAGAAGGCCACGAAATAATTCATCATTATCATATCTCTCACCTCATTCCTGAAAGTCAACGTCCTGGGCAACAAGCAAGCCCAGCATAGACAGGCAAAGAGCGGTAACACCGGACAGGACGTTAAGACCCACGGCTTCATCCATAAGAGAAATAGTTCCGGAAGAAATAAGATCTCCTATATTGCCGTTGAGGTACAAAACATTCTGGCAGAAGCTTGCGCCGGCGCAGACTCCCAGGAAAGCCAGAGCTATGTACATTGTGACGGCAAAACCCTCTACTCTTCGCATAAGAGTGGGGTGCATGACTTTTTCCGTTATCTCGTATCCGTGTCCCAGATATATAAGCACTATTGCAGCAACCATAAGCACGCCGCCCTGAAAGCCGCCGCCGGGAGACAGATGTCCGTGAAGGATAATGTAAAAAATATAAACCAGAGCAAGAGGAAGAATCATATCGCAGCCGCAGCGCTGTATTATTCTTTTGACCTGAATATTTTCATTTTTCATTATTCTCTTCCTCCTTTTTCTTATCGTCTTTTGTAAAAAGGATAACGGTAGCACCGGCAACGGCGGTTATAAGAATAAATGCCTCACCCATGGTATCGTAGCCTCTGAAGTCAAAAACAATGGATGTAACATCGTTTACGGCGTGAGTTTTTGCAAGGTTCTGCTGAACAATGGCCCCTGCCGCTCCGTCAACCTGGCTGTCGTCATAGCTTTCCGGATCCTGATACAGATCGTAAACAGAGACGGCCGCCTCATCACCTGAATAGGTGTAGGGCATATTGCTCATTGTGACAGAGGCATAAAAGCCTGCCACTATAAATACTCCAAGGCAGAGCCAAGTGAGAGTTTTTTTCATTTATCGTCGCCTCCCCGTATTTTTTTGAGAGCCACAATGAATATAAGAGGGCTGAGGGCAGCGCCCACAGCAGCCTCGGAAATTGCAACGTCGGGGGCATGGAGGAGAAGAAATTCCGCAGCTGCAAACACGCCGGTAAGCCCCATTGCAATTACAGACGACAGCAGTTTTTCAAAATGACATGCCATAACCGCCGAAACCACCAGTCCCGTAAGTATCAGTACATTGAGGACAACTATAAGATTACTCATCAAAATCCCTCCTCAAATCATCCACTTCCATTTTCTTTTCAGGTCGGATTCCGTGCTGATAGGCACCCTTTGCGATAGCGTGAGCGCCCACAGGGTTTGTAACAAAGATAAGACCGGCAATAACAACCACCTTAACTGCGGTGGCAGGGTCATGCATCACAAATATTGCATACAGAAGGGCACCTAAACACACACCGAAAACACCGGCAGTGGTTATACAGGTGCTGGCCTGCATACGGCAGTATGTATCCGGCATTTTAATTATACCGATAACTCCGGCCAGGGCAAAAAACAGCCCCACGCCAATGCAGAGATCAATGATTATTCTCAGAGCTGTCATGTTTCTTAACCCACCTTCCTCTATCAAGATAACGTCCCACAAGCATGGTATTTATAATGCCAAGCATAGCGCTTATAATTGAAACATCCAGATATATTCCTCTTCCGCTGTACAGTGAAAACAGCATCATGGCGCAGGAAATCATAATATCCGCAGCGTCGGAAGCCACAATTCTGTCGGCGGCATTGGGGCCTTTAATAAGTCTGTACAGGTTCACAACGGCAAACGCCAGAAACAAAATGGCAAAAATCAGAAATTCTATCATGGCCATACCCTCCCGACCCATTTTTCAAGAACGCCTTTTATCTCGTCTCCGGCTTCCTTTCCGCTGGGCTTTGTAACGTCTATCCAGTGGACGTAGAAATAAATCTGTCCCTCTTCCTCGGTTATCTCCATGGTGATTGTTCCGGGAGTAAGGGTTATGGAGTTTGCAAGATTTGCAAGACCGTAATCGGATTTAAGTCCCACAGGTACCTTAACAATTCCGGGATTGACTTTTTTGCAGCCGCCGTAGCAGCGCTTGGCCATATCCCAGTTTGCTTTAAAAAGTTCAATAATAAAAATAACCATACTGTAGTACAAAGAAACGAAAATTTTAAGCGGACTTCCGAAACCTGTTCCGTCGTTGTGTACAAAGAAGCGGGATGAAAACAGCGCCACCGCTACGCACACAACTGCTCCGGCCGTAAGCTCCTGTGGCTCGGTGCTCCATGTAAGAAATATCCAAAACAGGTAAGAAATTGCAAAAGTGATTAAAAATGACGGAAATTTGGTTTTCTTCATTTTTTGATTCTGCAAGAGTAAACCTCTCCTTTCATGGGACGGCACTGCCCGCCGTCCCTATTTTTACTATTCTACTTTTAGTTGCTCAACATAGAATTCCCGACCGGAAATCAGCTTTATGCCGAAGCCTCCGCACTCAGGGCAGCAGGCTTTCCCTCTGTCAACAGGCCCCTCATAGCCACAGTCGGGGCATTTGAAGCTTCCCGGAATAACACTTACAGTTATAACCGCCTTTTCGGCAGGTGTTCCTGCGGCAGCTATCGGGAAAAACTCCCGTATACACTGGGACACTATTCCCGAATACTCACCCACTCTAAGTTCTATCTCCAGTACCCGCTCAAAGCCTTTTTCTTTAGCCTCGGAATTTACAATGTCGATAATTCCTTTGCATAGTGCCAGCTCGTGCATATCTTATCTGTCCAGACAGCTGAAGCAGGGATCTATACTTGCTATGATAAGGCCGGCATCTGCAACAGTGTTTCCCCTAAGCATAAACGGAACGGTGGGAGTATTCTTGAAGCTTGGGACATGAATGCTTACACGATGGTTTTCAAACTTGTTTGCGCCGACTACCATGTGGCTGAGCTGTCCTCTTGGTGCCTCGTGGCGGCAGACTATCTGACCTTCCTTGATTTTTACCAGTTTATTGCCCATATTTATGGGGCCTTCGGGCAGGTTATCCAGTGCCTGCTTAATAATTTTAATGCTCTCAACGCACTCAAGCGCTCTGACTACAACTCTTGCAAACACATCGCAGCTGTCGCATACAGGCACATTAAAATCAAAATCATCATAAGAGGAGTAAGGGGAATCACGTCTTACATCTACATCTACGCCTGATGCTCTTGCGTGGGGGCCGACAGCACCCATACGAATAGCGTCAGCAGTGGGAAGAACTCCTACGCCCTTTGTACGCAGTGCTATGGTTTTATCGGTGAGAACTATCTCAACCATTCTGTTTAAGGATTTCAGCAGCTTGTCGCAATCTGATATAATATCTCTTCTCAGTTCATCGCTTATATCCCGTCTTGCGCCGCCTATGGTAACCATGGCATAGTTAACACGGTTGCCGCTGAGTCTTTCAAGCAGGTTCATAACCAGCTCTCTCACATCCCAAATGTGCATGAACATACTGTCATGGCCTATGATGTGGCAGGCAATGCCCATCCACAGCATGTGGGAATGGAGTCTCTCAAGCTCAGCCGTAATAACTCTAATATACTGGCCTCTCTTAGGCACTTCTATCTGATTGAGTCCCTCTACGCACATAGCATAGGTAAATGCGTGAGAGTGAGAGCAGATACCGCATACACGCTCAACCAGCACAAGAGTCTGAATTGCGTTTCTCTCAGTTGCAAGTTTTTCAATTCCGCGGTGATTATAGCCTACAAAAACCTCCGCATCTTTAATGATCTCACCCTCGGTGTAGAGCTTTGCATGAACAGGTTCTTCAAGGGCAGGATGGTATGGTCCAACAGGTACTATATAGCTCATCTTATACCTCCTCCTTTATGTTCTTTTTTCTCAGCTCGGCAAGGGGTATGACCATTATCTGACCCTTTCCCTGAGTTTCTAGCATATCTTCAGGCAGGAAAAGACGCTGCGAAACGTCAAGACCTTCAAATTTAATGCCGAAAATCTCGTTTAGCTCTCTCTCAGGCCATGTAGCCGCCGTATCATAGATATCCCCTATGGACGGTAATTCAGTCTCGCCCACAACGTGGTAGGATTCCACGGCAGGATCCACTGCATAGTCCCATGAAACATCCATTTTGTCCTCACTGTTGATGAATGCGTGAATCATCAGCAAAGCTTTACCGGCCTTTCTCATTCGCTCAGCAGTAGGCACTACTTGGTCTTTCTCAATTTCAATTCTCTTGTACTCCTGCATTCATTTCACCTCTCGTGCTGTATTTTCATTTAACAAATTCTCGGGAGCTGGTCTCCCGTTAGCTTTTGAAGTATCCTTGCCCCGCCAAAAGCTGTTTTCATTGTAAGCTTTCCGGGGTATCTGGCGGTCACATGACCTATGAGCGCCGCATTTTTCCCTTCCGGTAATTCCTGCATAGCTTTTATAACTTTTTCCGCATTTTCATCAGGCACTACCGCAATAAGTTTTCCCTCATTGGCACAGTACAGCGGGTCAATCCCCAGCATGTCGCAGGCAGCTCTGACAGCAGGCGATACGGGTATTAAGCCATCCTCTATCTCAATTCCCAGCTTGCTTCCTTCAATAAACTCATTGAGCGTTGTGGCAAGTCCGCCCCTTGTGGGGTCACGGAGCACTCGGACATCGGCGTCTAGAGAGAGTATGCTGTCTGTCATGTGGTTAAGCGCCGCACAGTCGGATTTTATATTTCCCTCCATCATGCCGCTTCTCGACAGCATAACGGCTGTGCCGTGGTCTCCCACTGTGCCGGAGACAATCACCGCATCACCCTCCCTTATATTTTTAGGGCTGAGTCCGGGATATTTTAAAATGCCTATGCCGGCGGTATTTATATAGATACCGTCTCCACGGCCTTTTTCCACAACTTTTGTGTCGCCTGTTACTATCTGCACTCCTGCACTCTCGGCGGCTTTTTTTATGGAGTTTATAATTTTTCGGAGTTCCGAAACCTTAAAGCCTTCCTCAATTATAAAGGAGCAGCTAAGGTATTTGGGAATTCCGCCGCACATTGAAACGTCGTTTACCGTTCCGCAGACGGAAAGCTTTCCTATGTCTCCGCCGGGAAAAAACAGCGGGTCTACAACAAAGCTGTCGGTTGAAAAGCATAGCTTTTCTCCCCCGTCCAAAACTGCACCGTCCCCAAGCTCATGGAGAGAGGGGTTATCCCATGCGGGAACTATCATTTCTTCAATCAGGCGTGAGGTCTTTTTTCCTCCGCTTCCATAATCCAGCGTAATTATCTCTTCCATTTATACTCCTTGGTATTTATATGAAGCAGCGCATGCTCCCTCTGACGACACCATGCACGGCCCCACAGGGTCCTCCGGTGTACAGCGCTTACCGAAAAGCGGGCAGTCGCAGGGGTTTAAACGGCCGGTTATAACCTCTCCGCAGCGGCAGGCGGTAGGCTTAGGCTCTGAAGGAACCAGATTAAAACGCCTCTCTGCGTCAAATTCCCTCAGCTCATCTCTAAAGCCAAGTCCGCTCATGGGTATAAGCCCCAGCCCTCTCCATATATCATCTCTTTTTTCAAAACACTTATTTATCATTTTCTGAGCTAAAACATTGCCTTCTTTTGACACTGCCCGCCGGTACTCATTCTGAACTGCGGGTTTTCCCTCCGCTATCTGTTTTAAGAGAAGATAAACGGCTAAAAGTATGTCCTCCGCCTCAAAACCGCTTATAACGGCGGGAATTTTAAGCTCTTGGGGTAAAAAACGGAAGCCCTCTTCTCCTATTATACTGCCCACATGACCGGGACAGAGAAAGCCCTGCACATTAAAGCCCTCCATTGATTTTAAAGCCCTGAGGGCAGGTTCTACTGTTTTCAGCATTGAGTAAACAGAAAAGTTTTTAACACCCCGTTCTTTTGCCGTCAGCACAGCGGCGGCAGTGCCGGGGGCTGTGGTTTCAAAGCCTACACCAAGAAAAACCACCTGTTTGTCGGGATTGTTTTCCGCATAATCCACTGCGTCCACAGGAGAATAGACTATCTGGATTTTCGCTCCCAGTGCTCTTCGCCTTTGCAGACTGTCTCCCGGACTTGAACCGGGAACTCTCACCATATCTCCGTATGTGGCAATTACCACATCTTTTTCCATGGCAAGCTCCAGAATTCTGTCTATGACTTCTCCCGGCGTTACACACACCGGACAACCGGGTCCGCTGAGCAGCTTTATATTTTCAGGCAGAATAGACTTTATACCCGCCTTGGCGATAGCCATTGTGTGAGTACCGCATACCTCCATTATATTAATATTTCCGAGAGGCAGCCCCTCCATGGCCCTAATTATTTTTTCGGCACTGAATTCAGAGGACATCTTTAATTTCCTCCCAGGCTTCAATATCCTCAAGAGCCTGTTTTTCCGGCAGGCGCTCAATAGCAAATCCGGCATGAACTATCACATAGTCCCCTATTTTAGGCTCAGGGATAAAGTCCAGCCTCATTTTCCGCTTCATTCCCATTGCTTCGCCTATTGCCTCTTTACCTTTGATTTCGCTGATTTTAAGCGGTATTGCAAGACACATTTTAAATTTCCTTCTTTTTAAAAATAGCAGCCTGTGCCACCATTAGCTGTCCCAGAGAAATTCCCTCGTCATTACAGGACACACGGCGGTGGCAATATACCTCAAAGCCCTCACTTTTCAGTAACTTGGGCAGTCTTTGCATTATATACATATTCTGGAAACTGCCTCCGGAGAGTACCACAGTGTTTATGCCTGTCTCATCTCTTGCTGTTTTGCAAAGTTCAGTTCCCATTTTTATTAAGGTGTTCAAAAAGCGCGAGGCTAAAACAGACACATCAGTTCCGTCCGCTTTTTCCTTATACAGATGTCTTATCATAGGTCTCCAGTCAAAGCGCACTGGAGCCCGACCGTAAAATTCAACAGGGTATATGCCCTCGTCCTCACCTGCTGCGGCCTCAAGGAGCACAGCCCCCTGACCCTCGTATGAAGCTTCGGTCTTTATTCCCAAAATGGCGGCTGCACCGTCGAAAAGCCGCCCCATTCCCGATGATTTGGGACAATTAAAGCCTGCTGACAGCATATTATCTATAAGTTTAGAGTTTTTAAATCCATCGTAAGGGCAGCCGGATTCTCTCAAAAGGCTTATCCCCGTTCTGTAAATTTCCTTCGCCGCTTTATCTCCGCCGGGAAGTGAAATTTCTCTTATGCTGCCTATTCGTTTAAATCCGGCATAGTCTCCCGCGAGACATTCGCCGCCCCAAGCAGTTCCGTCCGTACCGTATCCCGTACCGTCCCATATAAGGCCTATGACCTTTTCACTAAGGCCGTTGTCTGCCATACATGAGCACATGTGTGCATGATGATGCTGCACCTTTACAAGAGGAATTTGAAGCTCACCGCTTTTTTCTGCCCCATACTCCGTTGACATATAATCCGGGTGCATATCGCATGCAATACATGAGGGTTTTATATCGAAGAGCCTTTTAAAATGACGGATCTGGCTCTCGTAATTCTCCAGGGTTTCCGCATTTTTAAGGTCGCCTATGTGCTGGCTCTGGAAAACGTAATTTTCTTTTGAAAGGCAGAAGCTGGCCTTCTGCTCGGCACCGCAGGCAAGTATTTGTTCCTTAACTCCGTCTGCCTTAATGGGAAACGGAACATAGCCTCTGGAGCGTCTGGCAAAATACTCACTGCCGTTTAGAACCCAGCACAGCGAATCATCACATCTTGTTTGGATGTCACGGTTGTGGAGCAAAAATCCGTCCGCTATGCCGTGGAGATTTTCCAGTGCCTCCTCATTTTTATACATTATTGGGGTGTCTGAGAGGTTTGCTGATGTCATAATGAGCATGTCTATGTCATCTCCCAAAAGGAGATAGTGGAGAGGAGTGTAAGGAAGCATTATACCCACATAATCATTTTCGCTCAGATAAGAAAGCCCTTTCTCTCTTTTTCTGAGGAGTACTATGGGTCTTCTGAATCCTGCAAGTATTTTTTCCTCTTCCCCGCTCACATAACAGATCTTTCTCGCAGACTCTATATCTCTGCACATAAGAGCAAAGGGTTTTTCGTCCCTCTGTTTTCTGTGTCTCAAGGTCTTTGTTATTTTCTCATCGTCACAGCGACAGGCAAGATGAATTCCGCCTAATCCTTTTACTGCGACTATTTTTCCCGCCTTTAGGTATTCTCTCGCTGTTTCTATCGGTTCTCCGGCAACTTCGTTCCCTTCTCCGTCAAGAAAGAACACCTTGGGTCCGCACTCCGGACAGCAATCCGGCTGGGCATGATAACGGCGGTTTTCAATTTGGTGATATTCCCTGTGGCAATCGGGGCACATAGGGAAATCACTCATAGATGTTTTGGCCCTGTCGTAGGGCACATCTTTTATTATAGTAAATCTGGGCCCGCAGTTGGTACAATTTATAAACGGGTAATTATACCGCCTGTCGTTTTTGTCCCGAAGTTCTCTCAGGCAATCATCACATATACAGATGTCCGGTGATATTAAGGTGTCCCTTAATTCCTCGGTGCTGCTTTTCAGTATCTCAAAGTCTTTATAATTTTTAAGTTCATCTGAAAACTCAGTTTTAATATTTTCAATAAGGGCAAGTCTGGGTGCCTTCTCCGGAACAGCGGCAATAAAGTCTTTAAGTTCCGCCTCCAAACCTTCAAGTTCCATCTCCACACCTGAGGAGGTGTTTTTTATATATCCCCGTAGCCCGTATTCCTTTACAAGCTTGTGAATAAACGGTCTGAAGCCCACGCCCTGCACTATGCCCTGAATTTCAATGTGTGCTCGTATCATAACCCATAAAAACCTCACATTTTCGTATCTTTTGTCAGGACAAAGCTTAAGTTAAAAGTCTTTTATATGTTTTATTATATTTTGTAAATTCTGTTATTTTCATTATACTTCCAGCTGGTTTTATATGCAAGGATAGTAAATAACTTAACAATTTTTTGCATAATGCTGTGATTGTAAAATTCACTATTAAAACAGCGGGAATATGTAGAATAAAAGTTTTTTATGTCCCAGAAGTTAAGTGCGCCGGAAAAGCAGAGAACCCCGAAAAGTTCTCTGCTTTTTTGAAAATAGTTTGTTTTAAGACCGTGGGAAAATTTATCTGCATCTCTCAGGATTTATTATGTGCTCTTCTAGCTCCCGTTATTGCCATCACAAACCCTATTACAAGAACTGCCAGAGAAATTCCAAAACACACGGGCTTTACTGTTTTCATAGTTTCGGCAGTAGCAAAGAAATCCGTCATCTGTCCTGCAAGTATAAGACACATAATCAGCGGAACTACAAATTTGATACTTACCTTGAAAAATGTGTCAAACGCTTTTGATTTGTCCCTTATATGTACTTCTTCAAGCACCAGATCCGGTTTCATTTCCCAGCCTATCATAAGGCTCATAAGCATAGCACCCATAGGCATAGCAATGCCCTCAGACCAGCAGTCCATAAAGTCAAGCCATGAATCGTTCCACATAGCCACGCCAAAAGCTTTCTGTCCGGGAATCCAGATGCCGTTGGAACCCAGACCGTCCACCGCAACAAGAAGAGCCTCTGCGGTTATAGCAAGAGAAACTATTAGGACAATCTTCTTGCGGCTGCTCTTTTTTCCCTTTGCATTGGCTCTGTCTATAAAGTATGCAGATACCACTTCCATAAGAGAAATTGCAGAAGAAATGGCGGCAAGTAAAACCAGTACATAGAAAATTACTCCAAAGAGAGGGCCTGCGGCACCCATATTTGAGAATACGTCCTGAAGAGTTACAAAAAGAAGCTTAGGGCCTCCCAAAGCTATCTCGTTTGGAGCAAGGCCGCTGGCAAGACCGTTTGCAACGGCGGCAGGAATAACAGCAAGGCCTGCCATAAGAGCAACGATGGTGTCGGCTGCCACAATAACAACAGAATTTTTAACAAGGTTTTCCTTTTTATTCAAATATGAGCCGTAAGTCACCATTGCTCCCATTGCAAGAGAAAGTGAGAAAAACATCTGACCGCCGGCAGTTGCCAGAACGGAAATAAAGTTTGCCGATTTTTCTATAAATCCGGCCTTAACGGCGTAGCCGGGAACAAACATAAATTTAAGGCCTTCCTCAGCTCCGTCCAAAGTAAGAGCTCTTATTATTACAACCACAAGCATAACAAAAAGAGAAGGCATACCGATTTTATTAAATTTTTCTATGCCTGAGTCCACTCCGCTCTGTACGATGAGCATGCACAGAACCATAAATAACAGTGTGAACATGAAACAGCCAAAGGGATTTGTCAGCATAGCGCCGAAGGTAGTTGCGCCGGATATGGAAGCTCCGAAAATTCCGCTCAGCCCAAAACCCAGTTCCGCAAGATTAAGAGCCATGTATTGAATACAGTAGCCGCCCAGAACCGAATAAAAGCTCATAATAATGAAAGGTGCAAATACCCCTAACCAGCCAATCCACCGAAAATTTACAGACAGCTGCTGATATGCGCCCACCACACCCTTGCGGGTTTTCCTGCCGATAGCAAGCTCTGAAACCATAATTACCATACCAACAATCACGGCAAGTATTATATACACTACCAGAAAAGTAAAGCCGCCGCTTTTTCCCATTTTGTACGGAAAGCCCCATATATTTCCAAGACCTACGGCAGAGCCGATAGCGGCAAGTAAAAAGCCTAAATTACTGCCCCATGTACTGCGTTTTGATTCCATAATCTTCCTTCTCTCCTTTTTTGCATTTTAGTTCCCTGCTGATTTGTTGTGTTAAAGAAATTTATGTACTGAATTATATCATTAGTATTGCAATTTATAAAACGCCACATTATTATATAGGTAATTAGATTTTGTAATAGATAGTATTCAGCCGGGAGGTGAAGGAAATAATGGACACTAAAAAAATAGAGGCTTTGCTGCTTGCTGTGGAAAAAGGCAGTCTGAGCTTAGCCGCAGAGGAACTGGGCTACACTCAGTCCGGTCTGACACATATGATGAACTCTCTGGAAGATGAGTTGGGTTTAAAGCTCCTCATAAGGAACAAAAGCGGTGTTCGTCTCTCTCCCTTGGGGCTTGAACTTCAAAAAGAGTTAAACGGTCTTGCTAAAGCCGCCTGTAATTTGGAGCGCAGCGCTGCTGTGCTGAGAAAAGCTAATTTCAGCACTCTCCGTCTGGGTGCATATTCCAGCGTTGTGCGGCACTGGATGCCATCTGTTCTTGCAAAATTCCGGGAAGATAACCCGGAAACAGAGGTTATGATGGACGCCGGAAGTATTACTGAAATTTATGAGCGTACAAAGGCCGATATTCTGGACTGCTCCATTGTGAGCTATCAGGCCTCACTTATTCACGGGCTGAGCTGGATACCCCTCAGAGACGATAAGCTTGTGGCCATACTGCCTGAGAGTTATAAAACAGAGGAAGATGTTTTTCCGGTCAGAAATTTTTCCGACCTTGAATTTATCATGCCGTCATCCTGCTTTGATATGGATATAAACCCTGTTTTCAGCATGTGCGGAGAACAGGTTATGCCCAGAATAAGCTACTCAAACCTTGATGATGCCGCAATAGTTTCCATGGTCTCCCACGGCCTTGGAGTCAGCATTTTATCGGAACTTGTAATGCAGGATATGAGTGAAAAAGTGCGTGTTTTGCCTTTATATCCTTCCGCAAGCCGAAGTCTTGGGATAATCGTAAGCGAGAAGAAGCAGAACGACAAAAATATAAAACGCTTTGTTAGCTGCATTCGTCAGGTTTTGCTGAATATGTACAGCACAAAATAAAAACCTCAGCTCTGTCATTTCAATGACAGGGCTGAGGCTTTTTTAATTTCACTGTAAGGAAAACAAAATATCTCCGTTTTTTGCATCAAGGGTATATTTATATTCGCCGCCGAATGTATCTATTTTAACCTCATACATTGTGTCGCTTCCGAAACGTTCAAATTTAACGTCTGTTTCAAGAATGTCATCGCTGTTTATGCCCGCATCGGTTTTGGCAATTTCAACCGCCTCGTTGCCGGAGATATACAGTGCAGAATGACTTGTAAATATAATTCCGCCTATTGCCAAAGCAACAATAAGGATTACAAGTGCTTTTATTAAAATGTCTCTTCTAAAATACAACATGTTTTTCCCCTTTCGCTTTCAGTGATTTTATTATATTCATAGATATTAAGAAAAGTATTAAGGACTTTCTTATTTTTTTCGATTATCATCAAATCATAAAGATTAACTAAAAACAGGCATATTTTATCCGTGGAATTGGTCAACTTTAGACGGTTCAAAATAGTATATCAAAGCAGAGGCTCTTTCGGGGTCGGATATACTCTTCGGTGTAAATCAGGCTGCAAAGTGTCCGGCCGTCTCCCTAAGCTCCATAGTCCGGTTCTGTCCATAGCGTCGGTTAAAGGCATTGTACCTTCTTCCCAATTGTGAAATAAGGTATTTGATTAATGACTTTATCCCCCGGTTATGATATGCTGTATTTGTGCAGGACTTGAGAACCCCATCCGTGAAATTACTGCGAAATCGTTTTCAATCCATATTGCAGCAGGAGGTGAGCACCGGTCAGCATTATCCCTTGCAGTGCAGCACAGCCCTTGGAGAGGGGCACTAAAAACTACTACATATAATGAAGGAGCTGAGGCCATGAGGATATTGGTAGCTGAGGATGAGGGTCATTTAAACCATATAATTTCCGAGGCTTTGGAGGATGAGGGCTGGAGCGTTGACAGCTGTTATAACGGCTTGGACGCATTAGACTATGCCCTCGGTGCAGATTATGACCTTATTATTCTCGATATAATGATGCCCAAAATGGACGGACTTCAAATGTTGAGAGAACTTCGCAAAACAGGCAACAGTACACCCGTTTTGTTTCTCACCGCACGGGACGGTCTTTCGGACAGAGTGGAAGGTCTGGAGAGCGGAGGAGACTACTATCTGGTAAAACCCTTTGAATTTTCTGAGCTTATGGCAGTTGTACGGGCACTCACAAGAAAATACACCGGCAACCGCTCCAATATATTCACAATTGAGGACTTGAGCCTTGACAGTTCCGCCCACACAGTCACAAGAGGCGGAAAGCTTATCGATCTCAGTGCAAGAGAGTTTGCCCTGCTTGAATACATGCTTAGAAACCGGGGCGTAGTTTTATCGCGGGAGATGATAGAAAATAATCTCTGGAACTACGACTATGAGGGCGGCACCAATGTTGTAGACGTATACATGGGGTATCTGAGGAAAAAGATGGATACAGGATTTGAAAAAAAGCTTATCCATACTGTTTGGGGAAAAGGCTGGGTCATAAGGTGAGGAGAATATGAGATGAGTATAAAACTGCGCACAAGCCTTTGGTTTACCCTTATGGTTTTGCTCCTATCGGTTATGATACTTGTTTTCGTGCTGTTGATAAACGGTGCATCCATAACAGGTGACCCCACAGAGCGTCTTGTAAAAGTTGTTACCCATAATGTAGAAGACGCAGAATTTGACAACGGGAAATTCGACTGGGACGACTTGAAGTTATACAAAAACGGCGTAAGCTGTGTTGTATACAATAAATCCGGAGAGTATTTAAAAGGTGCACATATTCAGGGCATAGAATTTTCCGATTATCCGTTGAAAGACGGGCTTGTAAGAAAAATAGAAATTTCCGGCAAAAATTATTTAATGTATGATGTTTATGTTAATATGGAAATAAGCGGCATATGGATAAGGGGGGTTGTGGCTGAGTCTTGGGTGTCAGGACTCATTGATACCATTTTGATTTTAACCTGCATCCTTCTCCCCTGTATTCTCGTTCTTGCCTTCGGCGGCGGCTGGCTAATTTCATGGGGTGCCTTCAGACCTATGAACAAAATTCTTGCCGCGGCGGATTCCATCTCCGGCGGAGGAGATTTAAGCGCTCGTATAAACTTAAAGCGAGGGTCAAGCGAAATGAGAAGGCTAAGCCGCAGTTTTGACAATATGTTTTCAAGGCTGGAAAAGTCTTTTGAGGCGGAGAGGCAGTTTACATCAGACGCTTCCCATGAGCTCCGAACTCCAATCACTGTAATTCTTGCCCAGTGTGACAGAGCAAAAAGGAAGGATAAAAGTCCGGAGGACTTCATAAATTCCATAAATATTATTCAGGAGCAGGCTCAGGGCATGTCCGAACTTGTGCAGGGACTTTTGGGGATTACAAGGCTTCAGCATGGCACGGACAGATATAAGCTTAAAAAGGCTGACCTAAGTCAGTTTTGTCTGGCCTGTGCAGGAGAATTTGTTCCTGAAGACCCACGGGGCATAAAATTAACATGCAATGTTGAAAATGGTATTGAGGCCAAGTTTAATCCCGCTCTTATGCAGAGACTTATAATAAATCTTTTACAAAACGGGTATAAATACGGCAAGGAAAACGGGAATTTAATTTTATCTCTGGAAAAAGACGGAGACAAAATACAACTTTCTGTAAAAGATGACGGTATAGGCATTATGCCCGAAGATCTGAATAAAATCTGGCAGCGTTTCTGGCAGGAAGACCCCTCAAGGAACGACAGGGGAAGCTCAGGTTTAGGCCTTGCTATGGTAAAGGAAATAGTAGAATTCCACGGTGGGACAGTCAGAGTGGAAAGCAGGCGAGGCGAAGGCAGTGAATTTATAATCACACTGTAAACACCGGATTGTAAGTATAAACTACCCAAAAAGCCTTGCAGCATTTTAATGTAAATAAGTTCTCCCTTTGCACCGGGTGATATTTCGCAATTTAAAACCTGTGCTGTACTCACTGCGGTAAAACTTCCCCTTTCTCATAATTATAACAAGCGGTTTTTTAATTTCAGGGTATTACGTTTATATTATTTCTTTATGCAAAAATATCACCCCATCTGTCAGACGGCAAAAATACTGCCTTACAGATGGGGTGAAGTTTGTAGATTCGGACTTTTTTAAATTTTACTGTTTTTTTCTCCTGTGGGACATATATCATAAGAGTAGGCAATTACCGCCCCCGCTATGAGAAACAGTGATATAGACCGAAAATCCTGATATGCAAACATTGATGTTTCCAGCATATTATATATAAAGAATCCCGGCAGAAACAGTACAAGACTTTTAACAGCCATGTCCGCTTTTGTACTGTCACTGAAAAAGAGTTTCACTGCATGAATAAGCAGCATAACGGTAAAGGCTATAACAAGCAAAAATCCCGGAATACCCGTAAAATGAAGAACCTGCAAATAAGAGTTGTGCATGTGGGCATATTCTCGGTCTAAATACGGTAAAGCTGTTGACATTATTTTCTCACGGAGACAACCGCGGAAGAGTCTGACAGGATCATCCTTGAGGCTTAAAAGTCCCGCTTTGTATATTGGTATTCGACCGGAATCGTTAAATCCTCTGTTATCTTTAAAAATGTCATCGCTTTCAGAGGAGCTGCTTTCGTCGGAGTTTCCGCTGAGTTCAACATAGCTTGAAAGATACTCGGCGCTCAGTGCGGGTCTGCATGAGCTTTCCTCCGCATAAACGTTCTCAGCTTTATTGCTTTCTGTATAGTTAACGGCAGCTATGCCGGTCAAATGCCGTGCGCCGGAAAAGCCCATATAACTCAATGGGCCTGCAATACACAGTGCTGCAATCAAAGTCAAAACCTTATAGCCGGTCTTTTTTATTTTAAGAAATTTAAATGCAAGCATAGCAGAGAGCATTGCAAGACAAATGGAACAGCCCAGCATACTGCTTCGGCTGGCAGTAAGCGCAAGGGCTGTATAGTCAGTCAGCGCAGTCAAAACCGCAAGGACTCTGACAGCAGGATTTTTGTATCTAAAGAACAGGTATACTAAAAAGAAAATGCAGACAAACATCCAGCAGCCGCTTGTATTTGCATTGTTATCAAATATATACAGACGGTTATCGCTCATTGAACACATATCGCTCTCATACAGAGGATTTGGAATGACATTTCCTGTTATAGCCGTATATATTCCAATAATTGCTCCGAAAGTGTAAATCAATATGCTTACAACAGCGAAGGCATCAAGAACCGTTTTTCTTTTGTCATCAGGCAGAATCATACAGACGGTCAGGAACATACATGACAGTGCAATATCAAAAACAGCCATACCGTCCTGAGACAGGAACCAATCACGGTTTAAAATTCTGCTTATAATAAGCCATATGCAGAAAGAGATAAGAACTTTTTCCTCTAACCTGCTGTTTTTTATGCCAAAACATATGTAACATGTTATTAGAGCCGTACCTAAAACAGTGTACCAAAATCTCTGAAAATGCCACCACTGATATGGTGCAAAACTTGCCAGAGCTGATGCGGTAAATATTATAAGTAAACCCATGCTGTTGAAAATCAGCCAATTTTTCCGGCTGTGCCGGGAAGTTTCGGGTATCATTATATATTATCCTTTCACAGGTTTATTAGAGCATTAGCTCATGGTATTTGTAAGTGTACCTATACCCTCTATTTCAATATCCACTCTGTCTCCGCATTCAAGCCAGTGCTTGCCTCTGTCCTTGAGCTCCAGTGCAACACCTGCGGGGGTACCGGTAAAAATAATGTCGCCGGGCTGCAGGCCAATATAGCGTGATGCGTAACTCACTATACGGGCGCAGTTAAAGAGCATATCTGCGGTATTGCCGTCCTGCCTCAGTTCTCCGTTAACATAGCTCTTGATGGCGCAGCCTTTTTCAGGGTCAAGGCTGTCTGCTGTGACTATGCAGGGGCCGCAGGGAGCAAAGCCCGGCATGGTCTTACCTATAAGCCACTGACCGCTTCTGTTCTGGCTCTCACGGCAGCTCATATCATTGCCGCAGGTATAACCGAAAATGCAATTTTGGGCCTCTGCCTCATTGACGCACCATGCCTCTTTACCGATTACAATAACAAGCTCAGCCTCATAGTCATAGCTGCTCTCCCAAACCGGAAGGTCAATAACAGCGCCGCTGTAAGTAAGTGCGTTTGCAAATTTAGAAAACAGCACCGGATAATCAGGGACTTGCATATGTATGCCGGATATATGAGACTTATAATTAAGACCTGCGCAGATTATTTTTCCGCCCTCAGGCACAACGTTTGCGTATACAGGGTTTTCAACAACAGGCAGATTTATATCGTCTTCTATTTTTTGAAGAGCCTCTCTCCCGGCTCCGCTTATAATTTCCTGCATAGTAAGATGGCAACCGGCCTCAGTAGCATCCACATGACCTCTCTCTGTTATAAGTGCAATATGAATGCCCTTGTCTGTTGCGATGTTGCAGATTTTCATTTATCTTTCCTCCGTAAATTGTACATTGTCTCTAATTATATACCCCGCAAGCGCAAAAAGCAACCAATCTTTTTACACATTTGTCAAATTATGTCACATTTCACGTCAAATTCGTACAATTTTACGGCTTACGGTTTTCTCAGTTACCCAGCTTATCCACAAGCTCTCCCCACAGCTCCACCAGCTTGAAACGGAGCTCATAGCCATCTGAATCGCTTACTATGGCATAATCCTCCTTTGCCATAACGCTTTTTACCTGCTGGGCCTGGGCCGCCTCAAGGCAGAGTGGCGGGAACACTATGCACCACCAGTTGTGGCCCTTTCCCTCACCCAGCACGATTTTAAGTGACTCATAATTTCCGGCAGGCAGGCTGAAGCCTTCATAGCTTTTAGTGGGGTAGTGCTCCCGGTCCAGACTGACCTTTACTGCCCTGCCCTCTGAGGCCATAGCCGCCGCTCCCGCTATGCCGTTTAAATGGTCACTTATTATTTTCTTTGCCTCACGGGAGTTTTCCGCATCTTTCAGCACCGGTTCCAGATAATCCAATACCGCATCCCTGACTCTGAGCTTTATTTCCTGCTCCTGCTCATCGTCAGAAACAGCTATAACATGCAGCCGCACAAGATCGGAACTTATTGCGTTTTGTCTGGCCTGAGCCCACGTGCCCGCACATAAAGCAATGCAAAGAGCTATAAGAGCTGCACTTTCCCATATTCTAAATCTGTTTTCATAATTTTTCATAAAAAGAACCGCCTCACTATGTATTTATCCATAGTGTTGACGGCTTTTATCTTATTTAAACATAATTACATAAGTTTTTTTACAGGCATTGCTGTAAAGCAGAAACGGTAATCCTGCTTTAAACTCTCCGCGGCAAGCTGTGCCTTATTTTTATCCTCGAACACTCCGAAAACTGCGGAGCCTGTGCCGGTCATTATACTTCCCAATGTTCCGAAATCCAAAAGACGATTCTTAATCTCAGCCACTGTACGCATACGTCTGTCATCAACATCTTCAAAGACATTGTACATTCTCCTGCATATTTCCTTCAGATTGCCTTTGTTTAAAGCATCCAAAATGCCGCAGGTGTCAGGGTGATGGCGAAGAGGTACGGCATCTATCTTTTTAAAAAGCTCCGGAGTGGATATGGAAAATTCAGGCTTACACACAACAAAGAAACAGTCGGGAAAATCGGGAAGCTCTGTTAATATTTCCCCCCTGCCTTCAGCCAGTGCCGTACCGCCTTTAACGCAGAAGGCTGTGTCAGACCCAACATTCTCTGCAAGTTTCTGCAGCTCATCGGGAGACAGTCTGTCATCAAACAGCCTATTCATGCCACGCAGAACTGCAGCCGCATCAGATGAGCCTCCGCCCATGCCTGCACCTACCGGTATATCTTTACGAATGTCAATTCTCAGTCCCGAAACTCGCTCGCCTATCTCTTCCAGATAACGTTTAGCCGCTCTGACAGCTAAGTTTCTGTCATCTCCCGGTATAAAGCGTAGGTTACTGTAAGCGCGTATTGTTCCGCTGTCGTTAAGACTTATTTTAATATCGTCACATATGGATACAGTCTGCATGACCATCATCATATCGTGGTATCCGTCATCTCTGCACCCGGTAATATCCAGCGAGATATTTATTTTAGCATATGCTTTTTCTTTTATGTCTTTCATTATTTATCTCTCTCAATAAAATCATTTTTCAAGCGAACAAATTGCCGCTATGTGCGTCTACATAAGTAATATTAACATATACTCAAGCATATAACAACACTTGCCTTGCTCTTTTTACCCCTTTATTTCCTGTCTTTTTTTGGAAAAAGGGCAGGTAAACCTTTAAAATATTGACTATTCGGCATTAAAGTGCTATAAAGTCTATTAAGTGTCTTGAAAGGATCTTGTAAAATGAATAAAAAATTATTATCGGTGCTTATAGCGCTGCTGCTTGTGTTTTCTCTGTCTCCGGCGGCTTTCGCCGATACGATCTATTCCGCACCGGGTGCAATTGAGGCAGGACGCCGCATAGACCATCTGGCTGCCACCCTAAGCTCAGGAGTCAGCGTCTCCGCAACCGGTCTGCCTCCCGGAATAGTTCTGGAAACTGAGGAAAGCGATGACGGTCTGAATGTCTATCTCAGAGGTGTTTCCCTTGTTGCCGGAAATTACAACTGTTTTATCAGCATTGACGACTCCGAGAATAAAATTAACTATCCCCTTACTGTTGTCCCGGCTACGCCCAGCGTGAATATAAGCAGCTCTCAGTCCTGCTTTGTTGGCACTGAAGTGCAGCTTTCAGTCAGCACTTCAGTTAACGACGGCGGGACTCTGGGTTACCAGTGGTACTACTCAGATTCAAATTCAAATACCGACGGAGCAATGATACTGAATGCTGTGAACAGTACCTACTATCCTGACACCTCTGTTGGAGGTACTACATATTACTACTGTGAAGTAACCAACAATAATAACGGCATTACCTCCACTGCTGTCAGCGCTGTAAGCTCTGTAACCGTTAAAGAAGCTGCTGTCACTTCTGTTTCAGTGGCCTCTCTGCCTTATAAGACCGATTATCAGGCAGGTGACAGCTTAGACCCTGACGGTCTTCAGATAAGTCTTAACTTTTCCGACGGCAGCAGCCAGATAGTAAGCACAGGTTTCGGTATATCCCCCATGACGCTGGAAAAAGCCGGAACTCAGACAATTATCATAAGCTATCAGGACAAAACCTGTTCCTTCTCCGTAAATGTTGAAGAAGCGGAGGAAAAAATAGAGGGTATCGGAGTCTTAACTCCCCCCTCTAAAACCGAGTACAAACCCGGTGAAAGCTTTGACAGTACAGGCCTTTCCATAAGAGTTTACACAAATCTTGGTCATCGTGACGTGTATGAGGGGTTTGAAATAAGCCCGCAGAGCTTTGAAAAAACAGGCGACCAGACGATTACCATAAGCTACGGCGGAAAATCCTGTACCCTTACCGTTAAGGTGAGAGTGGACGAAAAGCCTGTAAGCCTTTCCGTTCTCTCCAAACCTCAGAAATTAAACTACACTGTGGGCGAGGAACTTGACACCAACGGTCTCACCCTTAGACTTACGCTCAATACCAATAAGACAGAGAAAATCACAGATGGATTTTCATGTTCTCCTACTAAATTTGAGAAAGCAGGCCCTCAGGAAATTACCGTAACCTATGGGGATTTCACCTGCAAGTTCAGCGTAAATGTGAAAGACAAGAGAGCTGATGCCAGTCCTTCCCCATCTCCATCGGCTAAGCCCGGAGAGGAGTCAAAGCCACAGAGCTCTCCTTCTGTGGATTCAAGCTCAGTTGATAAGCAGGACGAGTCCCGTAAATCCGGTTCAAACCACACCGCTCTTATAGTCATTATGATAGTGGCCTTACTTGCCCTTGCTGGTCTTGGTGTATACGCATATATCATGCACCGCAATAACGGCGATGATTTTATAGAACGAATTACGGAATTTTTTGACCGCTTTAAGTCAGACAAATAAAAGCACTTTGGGAGAGACAGAATTTTCTGTTTTTAAAGAAGATTCTGTCTCTGTCGAAAAAAAATATAAAAATTTTCTAAAACCTGTTGACATTTAGTACATATATGTGTTATTATCTCAGGGCTGAATAAAGGGAACGGCCGTGCGGGTGTAGTTCAATGGTAGAACACCAGCCTTCCAAGCTGGATACGTGGGTTCGATTCCCATCACCCGCTCCACTTCGTTTAGTGTGGCCAAATATGCGCCAATAGCTCAGCAGGATAGAGCAACTGCCTTCTAAGCAGTAGGTCGGGGGTTCGAATCCCTCTTGGCGTGCCAATTTAACATTTATGGTGGGATTAGCTCAGTTGGTAGAGCACCGGATTGTGGTTCCGGGTGTCGTGGGTTCGAGCCCCATATCCCACCCCATATAAAAGCTGTAAGACCGTCAACTATCGGTCTTTTTGAATTACCACCACCGCAATATTGGGATGTAGTGTAATGGTAACACACCGGACTTTGACTCCGATATAGTGGGTTCGAGTCCCGCCATCCCAGCCATGTTTAAGCCTTCTTTTCCCGAGGGTCAGGTACCGGACTATTGAGAAAAGAAGTTTATATAGATGCCCCAGTAGCTCAGTAGGCAGAGCACCTGCCTTTTAAGCAGGGTGTCCGGAGTTCGAATCTCCGCTGGAGCACCA
>JAHHRS010000089.1 GCA_020025675.1 Oscillospiraceae bacterium | reverse complement strand
AGCTATATATGAAAACTTAAAAATATATTGTTTTGGCAACTTTGTTAAAAAAACAATAAGACTATTGCTAAAATAGGTGAAAAATGCTATAATTCTGTTTGACTGTTTCATACACTAAGCTGTAAAATAATCAGGAGTGTACACAGTTAAAAACGGAGGTTTTCAAAATGGAAGAAAAGAAAAAGAATAAAATCCTCACAATCCCGAATGTTTTGTCTTTCCTGCGCATTTGTATGATTCCGGCCTTTGTTTGGGCATACTGTTTTAAGCAGGATTATCCAATGACGGCCTTTGTGCTCGTTCTCTCCGGGTTAACTGATGTGGCTGACGGCTTTATAGCAAGACATTTTAATATGATAAGTGATTTCGGTAAAGCTTTGGATCCTGTCGCTGATAAGCTTACCCAATTTGCTATGCTTATCTGTCTTCTCACACGCTTTAAGCTTATGTTAGTTCCTGTACTCCTTATTGTAATAAAGGAAATTGTTACAGGCATTACAAGCCTTGTAGTTATTAAAAAGACAGGTAATGTTATGGGGGCAGACTGGCACGGCAAAGTTACCACTATTTTGCTGTATTCCATGATGATAACCCATGTACTTTGGTATAATATACCCACTGAAATATCTACTGTTCTTATCCTCGCTTGTGTTGTTATGATGTTGATTTCTTTTGTAATGTATGTTCTTCGTAATATAAATACCCTTAAACGGCACGAAGCTGACAGCTCAAAGATATAATAAAATAGCGCAAACATTGCGGGGTGTTAAATTAATGTATTACAAAAGATAAACAATAATTTATATTGTTTTAAAGCTATCGGGAGGGCTTGCTGTCTGCGAAAACAGGCGGCAGGTCCTTTAGTTTAAATATAATTTGTCAGACTTAGAGCAGCACGTAATTTTAATTAGTTTCCCTTGGATATGTTATATGTACTGCAGCTTACGCAAAAGGAAAAGATTTGTTCTCATATTTATTGGAAAATTTTCAAAACCATTGTTCATCTTCAATTAAGCTTAAGCGTTCTGATTAAATATTCAAAACTTGAGCATTTTTATTTACTGAGTTTTTAAAAATTTACTTTTATATATTGAATTGGACAAAATAAGGTGATATGCTCAATAATATGCTTAAATACAGGGGAGATAATTCCTATGGTTGATATATATAGAGTTTTAAGTAGCTTTGATTTCTGGTCACACCTATCAGACGAGGAAAAAAATGATATGAGTACTAATGCAGCAGAAAGAAGCTACTCCGGCGGCAGTATGATTTTTGACTCCGCAAGTGAATGTCTCGGCTTAGTCTATGTAATGAGTGGAAGTCTCAGAACTTATATGATGTCCGATGAGGGAAAGGAAGTCACACTTTTCAGACTTGCTAAAGGGGACTGCTGTATTCTTTCTGCTTCATGCGTTATTAAGGAAATTAGCTTTGATAGCTATATGACAGCAGAAGAGGATTCAAAACTTATGATAATAAATGCAGGGACTGTTTCCAGATTAAGTATGCAGAACATATATTTTCGCTGTTTTACATATGAGCTTGCAACCAAGCGTTTTTCATCTGCAATGAAAACTATGGACAATCTTTTGTTTTTGAAACTTGAAGGCAGACTTGCTTCATTTCTTTTGTCAGAATTTGAAAGAACCGGAA
The DNA here is from genome assembly GCA_020025675.1 of Oscillospiraceae bacterium. Taxonomy (GTDB): domain Bacteria; phylum Bacillota; class Clostridia; order Oscillospirales; family Oscillospiraceae; genus Limivicinus. Next base: position 2,592 of record JAHHRS010000089.1, on the reverse strand, counting down.
TGAGAGAAATTAAAATGACTCATGAGCAGGTTGCTCAATATATAAATTCAGCCCGTGAGGTAGTTGCAAGAACTCTTAAACGTTTCTCTCAGGACGGCCTTGTGGATGTTAAGAGAGGAGTTATAATTCTTAAAGACTTAGACGGATTGAAAAGTATAATTTGAATTACATAGATGCAGCTAAAATATTTTAATAATGTGACTATGTCACGGTAACACTAATTTAGTATTGTTATAATGGTGACAGTAAAGTGAGGTGTACTGAAAATGCAATATGCTATAACTTTTCTTGAGGGAATTATTTCGTTTATATCTCCTTGCATGTTGCCAATGCTTCCCATTTACATTTCCTATTTTGCGGGAGGCTCGGACAAAAAACACAAAGTTTTAATAAGAGCTATATGTTTTGTGCTTGGATTTACAGTTACATTCAGCCTTTTAGGACTGTTTGCCGGAACCCTTGGTTCATTCCTGACAAAATATCAAACAGCGGTAAATATAATTACCGGCGCAATTGTAATTATGTTTGGTCTTAGCTACCTTGAGGTAATTAATCTTCCGTTTTTTAAGGGAATGCAAAGCGGAAAGAAGATAGACAGCGCTTTTTCTGCTTTCTTATTTGGTATGATATACTCAATAAGCCTCACTCCATGCGTTGGTGCATTTTTAGGCTCAGCTTTAATGCTGGCGTCCAGCTCTTCGACTGCCATGACAGGCTTACTCCTGCTTATAACTTATTCTCTTGGACTTGGAATTCCGTTTGTTTTTTCGGCTGTCCTGCTTGAAAAGCTTAATACAGCTTTCAATTTTATAAAAAAACACTATAAAGTAATTAATCTGATTTGCGGAATTTTCCTTATAGTAGTAGGTCTTATGATGGCATTCGGATTATTAGGGAAGCTTCTTGCATTACTTTCATGAGGTATTAAGTATGAACAGAAAAGTTTTAACTGTTATTTTGAGTCTGGCACTTGTTCTGCTGCTAATCGGTGCTACATTCTGGTACAATAACTTATCAAAAAATTATGCTCAGACACCCAATGGAGATGCGGCAAACGAAGAAACAAAACTTGCTCCTGACTTTCAGGTTTATGATAATGACGGAAATCTTGTAAGCCTGTCAGATAAATTAGGAAAGCCGATCGTGGTCAATTTCTGGGCTACATGGTGCGGCCCCTGCAAGGCGGAACTGCCTACTTTTCAGAAAATGTATAACCAGTATGGTGAAGATATTGAGTTTATGATGGTAAACCTCACCAGCGGCAGAGAGAAGGAGGAAATAGTTAAGAAATTTCTTGAAGATAACGAACTCAAATTCCCTGTGTACTATGATAAAGATATGAGTGCGGCTGTCTTATACAACCTTCGCTCCATTCCGCGCACTGTTTTCATTAATTCGGACGGCACCCTTTATGACAGTTATATAGGGCTTATGTCTGAAGATATATTGCAAAGTTATATAAACGAATTACTGCCTGCAAATTAATAGTTTAAAAGAAAGGAAATAGTAACATGTCTGAAATTATTCTTACTGAGCAGAACTTCAAACAGGAGGTCCTTAACTCCGACAAACCCGTTCTTGTTGACTTTTGGGCTACATGGTGCGGCCCATGTAAAATGTTGGCCCCAACTGTTGCGCAGATAGCAGAGGAGCAGGAAGGTCTTATAAAGGTGGGAAAGGTTGATATTGACGAACAGCCCCAGTTAGCTGCACAGTTTGGCATTTCCAGTATCCCAACCCTTATGGTTTTTAAAAATGGTAAAGTTACCGCTACTGCTGTCGGCGTTCGCTCCAAGGGCATGATAGAAGGAATGCTTGACTGATTATATAATTAAAAAACCTTATTCAATTTTGACGGAGTGATCCCCGGTATTTAAAACGCTCCGATTTAATAACCGAAAAACAGCGGAGACAGCTAAAAAGCTGTCTCCGCTATTTTGCTTATACAGGATTTAAATCTATCTGACGTGAAGAAATTTTGAATTAAGACTGCCTCAATAACGGAATAAAGAACGGATCTCATCATACTCCATAAAAAACTATTTCACCGGTCGTACTTTATTTCGCTAAAAATATGAAGTAAGTCATCAACTGTGACCTCAGCTTTTTCATCACCGGTTTTATCTAAAATTACATGCCCCTTATCCATCATTAAAAGCCTGTTTCCGTATTCAACTGCATAACGCAGGTTATGAGTGACCATTATTGCAGTGAGCTTTTTTGCTTTTACAATTTTGTCGGTAAGTTGCATAATAATTTCAGCTGTTTTGGGGTCAAGAGCGGCAGTGTGTTCATCAAGTATTAAAAAGTCGATAGGCGTAAGGGTTGCCATTACAAGAGCCACTGCCTGTCTCTGCCCGCCTGAGAGGGCACCCAGTTTAATGTCCATTTTGTTTTCAAGCCCTAAACCCAAAGCTGCAAGCTGTTCTCTGTAATAGTCTTTTCTTTTACAATTAATACCTTTACTCAGCCCGAAGCGCTTGCCCTTGTTATCCGCAAGAGAAAGATTTTGCAGCATTGTCAGATTTGGGCATGTTCCCATAGAAGGGTTCTGGTAAACTCTTCCTATCTTGCGGTAACGCTTATGTTCAT
>JAHHRS010000088.1 GCA_020025675.1 Oscillospiraceae bacterium | reverse complement strand
GAGGATGTAAGCCGGACAAAGCTCAGGGATTTTGCAAAGAAGGTGGCCATAGTCCACCAGTATAATACAGCTCCTCCCGATCTTACAGTGGAGAAGCTTGTGGAGTACGGCCGCAGTCCCTACCATACTATGGGGCTTTCTCCCAATCCGTCAGAGGACGAGGAAAAGGTAAAATTTGCCTTGCAGATAACCGACACGGAGATAATAAAGGATAAGCCGGTAAGTGAGCTCTCAGGGGGACAGAAGCAGAGAGTATGGATAGCGATGGCTCTGGCTCAGGACACAAAAATACTTTTTCTGGATGAGCCTACTACATATCTGGATGTGCGCTATCAGCTGGATATACTGCGGCTTGTAAGAAGACTTAATCGTGAGTTCGGCATTACCGTTATTATGGTTCTGCACGATATAAACCAGTCCCTGTATTACAGCGACGAGATAGTCGCAATGTGTGAAGGAAAAATAATCGCCCACGGAAAGCCTGAAGAGCTTATAAGCAGCCGGCTTGTAAAGCAGGTATACGGTGTGGATCTGAAAATTCAGCAGGTGGACGGAAAACCCTTTGTCATACCTGTATAAATTGTTTTAGGAGTAAAATATGAGCGTAAAAAGAATAGTTTTCGTGGTTTTGGGCTGTCTCTGCCTTGGACTGGGCTGCATTGGTATTGCCCTGCCGATATTGCCTACAGTTCCATTTTTCCTTGCAACGGTTTTCTTCTTTGCAAACAGCTCTCAGAAGCTCCACGACTGGTTTGTGTGTACGGGGCTTTATAAAAAGCATCTGGAATCATATGTGCAGAAAAAAGGTATGCTGATGCAGACAAAACTCAGCATTATCGGCACCGTAACCCTGCTTATGGCAATAGGCTTTTTTATGATGTTCAGAAAGCAGATTTATGTTCCATGCGTTATTCTGTCAATAGTCTGGATATGCCACGTGGTTTACTTTTTCTTCGGAGTAAAGACCATAAAAAGTGAAGAAACCGCAGAATAACGGAGCTTACAATATCAGTAGTATTACAGGAGCGGCACAGATTACGCTGTGCCGCTCCTGCATGTCTGTGGGAATGAGATTTAAAATTTACGGTTTAGGCTTGAAAATCCCCTCAGAATAATTTATCCTTAACTTAGTACAAAATTTCGGGAGAAAATCAAAATGAAAATGAGCGACAGCGTAAAAATAAATAAGCTTCATACTATGAACCGTCTGGTAATGCCTCCTATGGCTACGAAAACAGCTGATGATGGCAAAGTAAGCCCCCAGCTTATAAAGTTTTATACCGACCGCTGCGGCAGCGGACATATAGGCCTTGTTATTACTGAGCACAGCTATGTTACTAAGCAGGGAAAAGCATCTGCAAATCAGCTGGCAATAGATGATGACAGCTGCATTGAAGGCATGAGCAGACTCACCGAGAGCATTAAGAAAAGCGGAAGTCTCGTCTTTGCTCAACTCAGTCATGCAGGCAGCAGAACTTCACATGATATTACAGGACAATCGCCTGTGTCCTCCTGTTCTAATGGTAAAGGCAGACTTTTCGGCACAAAAATAAAAGCCCTGAGCGCAGAAGATATACACGAACTGGCGGAAATTTTTGCACAGGCCGCTGTCAGAGCAAAAAAAGCGGGCTATGACGGCGTTGAGATTCACTCTGCCCACGGCTACCTTTTAAATCAGTTTTATTCTCCACTGTTAAACCACAGAACTGATGAATACGGCGCTGACTGTATGGAAAACCGCCTCCGTTTTCATCTTGAGATAATAGGAGCCATACGGGAAAAGCTAGGGGAAGACTACCCCATAGCTGTAAGGCTTGGGGGCTGCGATTACATGGAGGGCGGCAGCACAATTTTAGACAGCGTTGAGGCTGCAAAGCTGCTGGAACAGGCAGGAGTTGACCTTATAGACCTTTCCGGCGGTGTATGCGGTTTCTCTGTCCCAGGAAGAAGCCGCTGCATTTTCAGAGATATGAGCGAAGAGGTAAAGAAAGCGGTATCAGTTCCTGTTATTCTGACCGGGGGAATACGCACGGGTACTGAGGCAAAGATTCTCGTAGAGGAACAGGCTGCCGACCTTATAGGTATAGGCCGTGGGCTGATTGCAAATCCAAACTGGGCCGAAGAAGAACTGTAAATCAGATTTTTGCCGTGGTTTAACATTTTTTATATATGACGTATAGCAAAAAAGCAAAATTCAATTGTTAAAAATGATGAAGCCCAGCTGGTATTTAAAGAATAAAATGAGCACAAAATTGAAAATAAATCGAAATTAATAAATGGCATTGACAAACTAAAGTCGTTAAATTATAATCCGACCATATGATAAATAGTGTATTTCACTAAATAATTAATAGATTTTTTGTGCAAATTATAGCATGGCATCATATAGAGAAAGGAAGATTTGCAAATGCTTCTTAACAGAGTACGGGCCATAAACGGCGACTGCCCTTTTGATTTTCTCATACGGAACGTTAAACTTGTAAACGTATACAATAATACTATAAACACAACCGACATTGGCATTGTGGGTGACCGCATTGCATATGTCGGTACCAAGCGACCCTGCCATAGCGCTCTGAGAGAGATGAATGGTGAGGGTCGCTTTGCGTTTCCCGGACTTATTGATTCACATATGCACCTTGAAAGCAGCATGCTTACTCCTGCTCATTTCTCCGATACTGTGCTCGCCATGGGTACTACTACGGTTGTAGCAGACCCCCACGAAATAGCAAATGTTATGGGCATGACGGGACTTGAAGCTATGCTCAATGCCACAAAGAATTTACCTCTGAGAGTTATTGTTATGGCTCCTTCCACTATCCCTTCACTTCCCGGTTTTGAGGATTCAGGGTTTGCTGTGGGCCCGGAGCAAATGGATAAAATGCTGGAACTGCCTGGAATAGGAGGTCTTGGCGAAGTTATGGACTTTAACGGGGTAGCAGACGGAGAGGAAAACATATTAGCTGTTGTTGAGTCTGCCGCAAAACGGGGAGCAATATTGGACGGTCATGCCTCTGCTCTTACAGGCGAAAGATTGCAGGCGTTCAGGGCTGTTGGCATTGACAGTGACCACACTGTGTCAAATCCACAGAAACTGAATGAGGAACTGGCTATGGGCTTCACCGTTCAGGTACAGGAATCAATGCTTTCTGAAGAAATGGTAAAGGCTATGAACGAAGCACCTGTACAAAATAGAATCTGTCTTGTGACTGATGATGTACCACTTCCTCGGCTAATGAACGAAGGACATTTGAATTATGTAGCGTCTAAGGCAATTTCTCTGGGACTTGATCCTATAAAGGCTATAAGATATACCACCATAAATCCTGCAGAAAGAATGCGTTTGTATGATTTGGGCGGGATTGCACCTGGCATGATAGCGGATATTCAGCTTGTAGATGATATTAGAGAATGGAAGCCCAGCACCGTTATCTGCGGCGGAAAATGTGTTTATGACGAAGGGAAACTGAAGATAAGCTCAAAATCCTATGAATTCCCGGCGGCTATGAGAGACAGCCTAAATCTTAAAAAGCCGGTTTGCGATGATTTTGAAATATTCTGCCAATGTTTCGGCGCAAAATGTGGAGATATGGCTCAGGTCAATATTATTCACCAGAACGGTGTTAACCTAAGGACAGAGCGGGTTAAAGCGACTCTTCCTGTTACCGAAAAGAACGGACGGCCTGTTCTTGATACTAAGAATTATTGTAAAATGGCAGTTTTCAACCGTTACGGCAAAACCCAGCATGGCATTGCATTGATTGACGGTCTTGACAAGTTTAACGGTGCTGTTGCCATAACTTACGGTCACGATTGCCACAATCTTGTGGTATTTGGAAAAGACAGCAAAGATATGCTTGCAGCCGCTGAAAAAGTTATAGAAAGCAAAGGCGGTATTGCGTCTGCTGCCAATGGGGAAGTTGGAGTACATATTCCACTGCCAATAGCCGGCCTTTTAAGTGAGGAAAAACCGGATGACCTACTTGGTATGTTGACAAAATTTCTTGATTCGTGCAAGGCTATGGGTTTTGAACATGAAAGACCTATGTCCTTTTTTACAGTCATGTCTCTTGCAGTATCACCCGAAATAAAGTGTACAGATAAAGGACTTTTAGATGTGCTGAACAAGCGGTTTATTCCCCTTGTTGAAAATATTACGGATGGCAGCTTATGAACCTAAAAAACAGGCTTTTTTAATGGCTCTGCCGCGGGACTTACATTATTGGTGTTTTACAGCACCTATGCTGCACATATTTATAAAGACTTTAGCTGAGCAGAACTTCTTATGTTACACTTAAACTTTTGGAAGAC
>JAHHRS010000087.1 GCA_020025675.1 Oscillospiraceae bacterium | reverse complement strand
AAGACATGGCGCTGACGATGAGACGGTTTTTAAGTTCAAGGTTGCCTATTTTACCAGATTCAAAAATTTTGGTTAATTTCATATGTATACCTCCACGTTGGATCAAAAGCACGGGTATTTTTCCTAAATTAAGGGAAAATATGTGTTTTTATAAGATTTGCTGTAAATTATATTCTAGAAGTTTTTTCCGGTCAGTTTGTCTCGTAGCTGACTTCCATGTGAACCTTGCCGCTGTTCTTGCGGAGAATACCATAGAGCAGAGCAGCCACGCAAACGCTGATGTTCAGGAGCATGCCCTTCCAATCCATGGTACGCAGGCTCATGTAAGCTGCGAACACGCTGGCCACAGTGCCGGCGACCGTCCAGAAAACCAGAACCTTCTGAGAAACATGCCATTTGGACGCGTTCCACTCGTTGGGCAGGATTTTAGGCAGACGGAAGACAAATGCAGCGATCAGAATGTCAATAATACTATTGGAAAAGACAGCTGTGCCGGAAATGGTATTCATTGAGAAGCCGAATACCAGAGGCAGGAGACCGATAAAGTAGAAGAGGAGTATAATGTTGTGAGGAGTCTTGAAACGCTTGTTGACAGCTGCAAATCTTGCGGGGAACCAGCCGTCTGCACAACCCTGAAGCAGGGGCTTGGTGCAGGCAGAGAGCTGTGCGTTCAGGGTAGTTACCAGAGCAAACATTGCACCGCCCACCATGAAAAATACATAGACGGGACCGGGAAGAATTTTTGCTGCTACAACAGACAGATCCGCACCTACCTCAGCTACGGGAATAATGCCGGTGGCAACAACTGCCATGAGGACATAGAAGATTGCAACAAAGGATGTTGAGACAATGATAACGAAGGGAATGTCCTTAGTGGGGTTTTTAGCCTCGGCAGAGAGGTTAACAAGGTTCTGAGCACCGCCGCAGGCAAAGGTCAGAATAGCAGCAGCCTGACAAAAGCCAAAGAATCCGTTGGTCATGAAGCCTTCGGGCTTGACGTAATTGGTGTAGTCCACCTTGAAAATGCCGAATGCGGTAAAAATTGCCAGAGCTACCAGCAGACAGATAACAAGAATCTGCTGAACCACAGCGGCCTTCTTAACACCAACCAGGTTAACGACAGTAACGATAGTGAACACTGCAACAGCAACCATCCGTATGTCAAGACCGTCTACCAGCTGGCAGAAGTACTGTCCGATGGACAGAGCATACATACTGAGTGAAATATTACTCAGCGCATGGATGACGAGAAAGGCACCTGCCAGTTTCTCAGTGGAAAGAAGAGCGATGTAGGTATAATTACCGCCACGCATACGGGCAGTACCCATTACGAAAAGTCTGGGTGCAAATTTAAGAAGAGTGATAATTGCTGCAAATATAAACGCAAGGCTTGCACTGCGTCCGGTAAGACCGATAGCCTGAGGAAGCAGAGAGAAGATACCAGCGCCAATTATCTGACCGATTGCGATTGCAAAAAAGTCTTTCTTGCCGAGAACTCTTTCAAGGTCTTTAGTGCCGACTAAATTTACCTGTTTATCCATTTTTAATTCTCCATTTCCTATTACTCATTAGCAGCGTTAACAAGTCCGTCCATAGCTTTTTCCACCAGCTCCGGAGAAGTAGCCAGATTGAGCCTGATAAAGCCTTTTCCGCCTTCTCCGAATTCAGAGCCATAGTCCACAGCCAGTCTTGCCTTGTTCTGTACAAAATCTTTCATTTCGTCCTTGTCAGCCTTGCCAACATAACCGCTTAGATCCAGCCATGCAAGATAGGTGCCCTCCAGAGGAGTGAGCACTGCCTTGGGCAGATCCTTTTTGATGCGCTCTGCAACATAGTTGTAGTTGTCGCGGATAATGTCGATGACGGTATCAAGCCATTCCTTACCGTGATTGTAAGCGGCCTCAACAGCAAAATAGCCCAGTGATGCGCCGAAGGTCTCATGAAGGTTTACAGCCAGCTTGTCAAACTCTGCTCTCATCTTTTCATCGGGAATGATGACAAAGGAGTTCTTCATGCCTGCAAGGTTAAAGGTTTTGGAAGCTGCGGTCATGGTTACAACTATGTCGTAGTACTTGCCGCCGCCAATGGTTGCAGTGGGGATGTGGGGACGGTCACCAATAATGAGATCGTGGTGAATCTCGTCGCTCAGCACAATAACATTATGTTTTCTGCATATTTCCAGAATCTTGGTCAGTTCTTCCTCGGTCCATACTCTTCCCACGGGATTGTGGGGTGAGGACATAATGTAGAGCTTTACGTCGTTATCAACGATCTTCTTCTCAAAATCATCGAAGTCTATGGTGTATTTGCCGTTGGTGTTAACCAACTCGCTGAATACCAGATTTCTGCCGGTGTCCTTAATTGCTGCATGGAACGGGTAGTAAACGGGCATGTGCAGGATTATTGAATCTGCGGGCTTTGTGAGTATGTGAACGAACCAGAAGAGTCCGGTGACGACACCGGGAGTGAAACGAATCCATTCCTTCTTGACTTCCCAACCGTGCTGCTCTTTCTCCCACTTTATGAAAGCGTCATAGTAGCTGTCAGGGGTAAGGGTATAACCGAAAATACCAAAATTAACCTTTTGCCGCAGTACGTCCGTTACGGCTTTAGGAGCTTTAAAGTCCATGTCTGCAACCCACATAGAAATCAGATCAGGGTCTCCAAACTTAGTGGGAAGAATGTCCCACTTGGAGCAACTTGTACCGTGTCTGTCAGGGCAGTTTTCCTTGAGAAAGGTTTCTTTGTTCATCATGTTTTTTCTTCCTCCCTTAATAATATGATGCCGTATTTATGCGCTCCTCCAGCCGGCAGAAAGCCTTTGGGCTTTGTCTGTTTGCTGAAGGAGTTTTATATACAAATAATTAAATCAGAATGCGGTCTGGTAGAGACAAGTGGGGTTATAGGGATAGAGAATACCGTTTTTCTCGGTGGTGTCGCAACCGTCCAGAGCCTTGAGCAGCTGCTCAAGCGTCATGGTAATCTGAACTTCGCCGTAACCCAGAGCACCGGTAGCACGGTCGCCGCGGCAACCCAGAGACAGACCGATTTTGCCCTCTTTAACAGTACGCATCCAGGTGTCAGCGCAGTTGGACTCGCCGCTGAAGGGGAACTCCAGCTTCTCCCAGCCGGTTTCTACATAGCAGGCCAGCAGATGGAATGCAGCCTGAGTGGGCAGACGGAGGATAACGCAGTCTGCCTCCTCAATGTCGCAGTTGCAGAATGCGGAGCAAACCATTGCCTTGTAAGGCTCCTCAGGCAGGTACTGCATGTTGGAAGCAATGTGCTTCTTTGCATCTTCCTGATCGTGGTGCCAGGGAGTAGGATCTTTATAGAGGATTGCGCCGTCAATGTATTCCTGAGTGATCTTCATGAGACCGTTGTTCATTGCACAGTAGTAGCCGGAGAAGTGATCGGGAGTAATAGCAAAAGTGCCCTGAAAGTGGGATGCCATGCCGATGGTTTTGCAGGCGTTACCCATGTTCTGGCAGAAAGTTACGTTGGGAATTGCGTCCAACTCCTCCTGAGTCTTTGCAAACTTCATTGCAACAGGATGCTGAGTGGGGCGAAGTGTGAGCATTACACGGTCACTTAATTCTTTCCATTGTTCTTTTGTGTATTTCATTTTTCTTTTCCTCCGTATAATATTTTTTCTATTAAAAGCCGCAAAACACCGAATCCCGGTCAGTGTGCAGCATAAATTACAAAGTTAGAGCTTTCCTGTCCCGCCGTATAGATAATCTAAACAACGGGACATAAAAAGCGATTACAGACATGATAATCAGATTAGGCAATTCCCCAGCCGCCGACGCTGAAGACAGACTCTCCGGTCATGTAAGAAGCGTCATCGGATGCAAGGAAGCAGGCAACAGCGGCCTGCTCTTCAGGACGAGCCATACGCTTGATAGCAAGCTTAGGAGCGGTGTAGGTGGGGAAGCGATCTCTTGCACACTGACCGACCATAGGAGTATCGGTGGAACCGGGGCAGACGCAGTTTGCTCTGATGCCGTAAGGTGCAAGCTCAACAGCTATGCCGCGGGTGAACATGGAGATAGCACCCTTGCTTGCTGCATAGCAGGTAGTGTTAGGAGTAACACAGCGGAAGTTAACGGAAGAAGTGTTTACGATAACACCGGGAATGTTATGGGCAATAAAAGCCTTTGCAGCGGCCTGAGAGCCGTTAAATACGCCGCGGTAGTTAACGTTAAATATAAAGTCGCTCTCTTCAATGGTAAACTCAAGGAAATCCTTGAATATATTAACGCCTGCATTGTTAAACATAGCGTCAAAGCCGCCAAACTTATCATATGCAGCCTGGATAAGTGCATCTACGTCCTCACGAACGCTGACATCGCACTTGCAGCAGTAAACGTTTTCAGCACCAAGCTCTGCGGTAATAGCCTCAAACTTATCAGTCTGGAGATCACCGATAACCACTTTGCCTCCGTCCTGAATATAGCGTTCGGCAATTGCCTTACCAATACCGCTTGCGCCTCCGGTGACGACAGCAACTTTACCTACAAACCTATCTGAATGTGCCATAATAGAATCTCCTTTTCTCTCTTTTAGCTATACTAAAATAATTTGACACAAGTTGGGGCTTGTGTTTAACTGTGGTACTAATAGAGTACACTCTATTGCGTACTCTACGATATTGTGAAGAAAAAGTCAAGTAAAACATTGTGAAAAACTACACATATTTTGACAGCCCAAAATGTGAACAATAAACAAAAACGAGAAATTTTTAACAAACGTCTTAAAAAGCTCTTTACAATTCAGAAAAGCAATGCTATTCTTATGGAGCACACTCTATTCCAACTGCAAACGCCTGATAAGGAGGACGTTTAATGACTCTTAATACTCCGAAGCAGATTA
>JAHHRS010000086.1 GCA_020025675.1 Oscillospiraceae bacterium | reverse complement strand
GCAGATGGCAAGGCCGACTTCATATCCGAATCTCGTGAGTGGATAGTGGAACCTGACTATGTGAAGAAGCTTGAGCAGGGTGACGAGGAAGGGCTTCGTCTGTGCATTAACTGCAATTACTGCATCGGTAAGCGCGTATTTAGTCAGATGCCTTTGCGATGCACCTTTAACCCTATTGCAGGCCGGGAAAGCCGTTTCCCCAACGGCAAGGTAGGAAAATCCTCAGACCCCAGAAATATTGCAATTATCGGTGCCGGCCCTGCGGGCATGGAGGCTGCCTACATTGCAGCCCAGCGCGGTCACAATGTAGATTTATATGAAGCAAGTGACAGGCTCGGCGGCGGTCAGCTGAAGACTGCCTCCAGCTCACCATGCAAGGATATACTTAATCACATTCCAGATTTCTTTTCTGTTCAGCTTTCACGTCTTAATAATGTCTCTATTCATCTCAACACTCCTATAACCATGGATAATCTTAAAGACATCAAGGCAGATACGGTTTTAATCTGCACAGGTGCCGAACCTCTTATTCCTGATATTCCGGGCATACACGCCGATAACATCTTAACTGCACAAGATGTTTTGCTCCGGAAACGGGAAGCTCATGGACATGTGATAATCTGCGGCGGCGGTCAGGTGGGCGTGGAAACAGCTCTGGAGCTTCTGGAGCGAGGTTGTACTGTAACAATAGTTGAGATGCTGCCGGATCTTATTCTTAAAGAAGAGCTTATGACCAGAATTGTAATGATGAAAAAGCTGGCTGAAGCAAATGTAGAGATTCTCTGTCAGCACCAGATAAAGGCATTTGAAGGCAGCAGTGTCAAGGTTCTGGACATGCAAAGCGGCGAGGAAAAGACTCTTTGCTGCGACAGCATTGTTATTGCTTTCGGCACAAAGCCCGTCAATGGACTCAAGGATGCTTTCGGTGATAAGGAAGTTATTGTAGTAGGCGATGCCAACACTCCCGATACCATCACCACCGCCATAAACGACGGTTTTTGGGCTGCAGTTGACCTTTAAAAGATAATAAACTGGTGTTCGGCCGGCATCGGTTAAAAATAAAAAATCCACGTATTTCTGAGAAAGGAGATTAATTATGGCAACTAATCTTAAGCAGGTTAAAAGAGGCTTTGCAAATCTTAAACGCTCCGGAACACAGATGTACTATGAAACCATGGGTCATGGCAGTCCCGTAATATTCATTCACCAGTGCTGGTGGAATAACTTTGAGTACGAAGGTGTTCTTCCCATCGTAGCAAAAGAGCACACCGTATACTCCCCTGATTCTCTGGGCTTCGGTTTTTCTCCTGCAGCTCCGGGCTGGTTTGAGTTTACAGACTTTACCGACAGCTTCATCGACTTTATGGACGACTTGGGTATTGAGAAGGCAAGCTTTGTAGGCCAGCATTCCGGCTCTGTCATTATGGCAGACTTGGCTTCCCGCTATCCTGAAAGAGTTGACAAGCTTATTTTCGGCGGCCTTGCAATTTACGGTGACGATCTAAGAAAGTCCAAGGCAGCACGCCGGGATATGATAGGCGGCAATAAAATGCCATATACAAAGGCGCTCAACCCCGGCGACCTTATCGGTCTTGAGTCCGGTCTTCTTCAGCGGAAAGAAGACGGCTCCCACATGGTAGAGTACTGGAACGAGCAGCTCCGTGAAAATCCCGACAGCAAGTTTGAGTATGTACAGAGAGCCGCAATGGCCAACATGCTCCACTATGACAAGGGCGGACGCGATATGATCAACGCCCTGCTCACCTTCGACCTTAAGCGCGTACTTCCATCCATCACACAGCCTTCGCTGCAGCTGGTTGGTGACAGGGACTGCGTCAAGCCTCCGCTTTTCAAAACTGTAAAGGAAGCAGCCGATATGCTCTCTTCAGATATAAACAAAATAAAAATCATAGAGGGCGGCGGAATTATGCTGTTTTTGGACTACGCCTTTGAGTGTGCCGAGGCCATTAACGACTTCCTCCGCGATCCTGAAGGATATGAGGGCACCGATTCCAGAGAGGTTGCCAGAGCAATGAAGGAATACGGTCTTCTTGATCTGGATAGCCTCAATTTTGAAGATAAAAACGTATACGTTGTTTGATAATCTGGTAGTGTTTAAACCTTCTAACAGCTGCCGGTGTCCTCTTTACGTCGGCACCGGCAGCTCTTTAGATTAAGACTTTAGACTAACAGGAGGTAATATATAATGAGTTCTGCTGACAGCGGTATTAAGAGAATCTGTGTTAGTGTGTCTGACCTTGAAAAAAGCCGTGATTTTTTTATAAATGAGATGGAGCTTCGGCAAGAAGCCTGCGGCAAGTTAGACTGTGCCGCAGTAGAAGCTCTTTACGGAATAAAAGACAGTGAAGCTCAATATGTTATGCTAAAAAACGATATTCAGCCCAGCTTGCTGCAACTCATTTATTTCACCAACACCCCTAAAAAAGAGATAAGAAGAGACCGTCCCAGCTGGGATTTCGGGTATTACGACATTGCCTTCCGTGCAAAGGACAATACCAAATCATTAAAGCATTTCAAGGGGAAAAAATATTCGTATTTCTGCGAGCCTGTTCGGTATGTGGCAGACTGGATAAACCTGGACGTATTGGAAGGCGTACTTAAAGGGCCGGACTGTATTCCTATTGCAATGATTGAACGGCTCAAAGAACCTATCCCTGAGTTTGACGGGAACTTTTCCATTTTTACCGATACAGCCGTAACACTGGATAATCCTAAGGAGACTATAAGCTTTTATGAAGGCGTACTTGGAATGGAAAAAATATTTGACGAAGTTTTGCCTGACGGTCTGGTGGACGAAGTAGTAAGTGTACCCTCCGGAACTCATACAAGAATGCTTATGTTTTCGGGAGGAAACACGCCTGTAACCGAGTGTCTTATATATTCAAAGAAGGGCAAGCCCATGAGCGATGCAGCTAAGCCCGAAAATGTTGGAATATTTGCAATGGCCTATGAGAGAGATAATTTTGAGGAAACGGTAAAAAAAGCAGAAAACGCAGGATTCAGGCTTATGAACGGACCTATGGAGTTAGAACTCCGGCCTTACGGAAAAATTCGTCTTGCACATATAGAAGGTCCATCCGGCGTTATGGTAGAAATCTTCAAAATATTAAAAAGCTAAAATGAGGTAAAAATATTAGTTCAGCCCCTATACTCGTGGCTGCTGTAATGATTTGATATGCTGTAAGAAACGAATGGATTTTCATGCCGGCATTCAGCATTGTAGCAGGTATTGGCGTTGGCTTTGGTACTGCTGTACCTGTTCAAACTACCATCACACAGTTGTTTAATCAAAAGCGTTCCCGCGCAATGGCAATCACCCTCACCGCCTCCGGCTTTGGCGGTTCTATCGCCGCTCCATTATTAACCAAGGTTCTATCTGAAACAGGTAAATGGAATAACTGCTGGCTAAGTGTGGCGGGTGAAGGAAGCACTTAAAGAACCAATGTGCTGGATATGAACTGTACCCCAACTGTTAAGCGGTATGATATACTGGGTAACAGTTGGGATTATTTATATGCCTAAAGGGCACCCCGAACAAGAATTATACGTCAGAATTTATAAATGGTTTTAGAAACCATGTGCTAAGAAGATGGAAATACTTCACATAAATTATAAGGTTTTCATTGCACAGAATATATATTAAAAAAATCCGTAAAATTCCAAGTTGCTTGCAGCTAATAACTAAGGTACTTTATTCGGAAGTTGCTTCTCACTTCAATTTCAGCAGCATCGCTGTTGAAACTTCCATAAGACGGCTTACTAAAGTTTGCAGGGACAACTCCAATCAGGAAAGGCTAATTGAAATCACCGGTTGCAAGCTTGCCAAGAAGCCAAGCAATTTTGAATTTTTACATATGCTGAATGCTTATTTAATTTGACTTCAAAACATAAAGAAAATCCTTCCTTTTTCCAACTGTCGGCAGGTCAAAGCACATATCATTATGTACTTTGTCGGGCCGGTATAATTGCCTCATCTATGTTTTACGGCTGAATAAAAGCAGACAAATACCTTCCTTTCGGGCAGAAAAGATTAATGCTGCCCATTAAGCAGAATTCCGATGAGCGACAAACACCTTTAGGCAAAAATCAGGCTGTACATACGGATTTTTATTTTTCCTTATGTTAAACTTAATTACATAACGGTCATACAGCACAAATTCATCAAAAAAGCACTTGAAATACGCATCCGTATGTGTTATACTTCAAAGGCTACAAAAGTGTATATAATCGAAAGGGTTGAAATAAATGTCTGCACTTACTATTGTTTTTACTGTTCTTCAGGTCTTCTCGGGTCTCGCTGTTCTAATCATTGTTCTGATGCAGAGCGGCAAGAGTGCCGGCCTCTCCGGTGCAATCGCCGGTGGCGCTGATACTTTTCTCTCTAAGAGCAAGGCCAAGACTCTGGATGCAAAACTTGCAAAAGCTACCAAGTGGTTTGCTCTTGCCTTTGTCCTGCTGACTTTGGTTTTGAACCTTATATAATAATTATATATATTCCCCTTTACCATGAGTGATATGTACCCAGAATTCTGGATACATTAAAAAATTAAATTACGCTGCACAGATGGATGCCTCCCTGCATTTTACAGGAGGCATCCATTTTTTTCTCTTGGATGCGTTCATTGTTGTAATAATCGATGTAGTTCTTCACGGCGTTTGAGAATGCCTCAAAAGAGCTGTACTCTTTTTCACATCCATAATATATCTCGTTTTTCATTGGGCCAAAGAACGTCTCCATGATGCAGTTGTAGTAGCAGTTCCCTTTCTGGACATAGACTGCCGGATCCCGTGTTCGGCCAGCTGGCTGGGGTAGTAGGCATGCCGGTACTGCCAGCCCTGGTCAGCATTCGCCGGATCTGTTTCTGCTTTTGTGCTCTAGTACCTCGGGCCCGTTTATATCCTCCATCCGAAACCATTGGCGCACCATTTTCCTAAAGTTTTCTTTCTTAATTCCTGATGGCGTTTCCGGCCACTCGC
>JAHHRS010000085.1 GCA_020025675.1 Oscillospiraceae bacterium | reverse complement strand
TTGAAAAATTAAATTTTAGGTGTAAAATATAAGAGAGCAATATATTAAAGAGATATTATACCAGATCGTATTCAAGGGCTGAATATGAATTTTAGTTTGCATTATTATGAATATGGGGACATATAATTACAATTATTTTGCACTATCTATACTCACCTAAGTCTGCGGCAGCTGTCTGCGGCTGTTGAATTCATTGTGAGCATTTGTCTTATTTATTCAAAATACAGTCAAATTACCTTAGAGGGTTAGTTTGTTTATTCTAAACATAGCCAATGGAATTCTTACGAGAACAATGAGCCTGTAACGAAACCTTTTTAATATGTTTAAGCCCAGAAATTTTTGCTCTATGCAGTAATTATATAGCACTAAATTATTGCTTTTCAATGGCCTTTCACAAAAATAACAACAGAAGCTATTTTGAAAGCTTTAAAGGATTAATAGATTTTGGTAGTAATGACGAAAAAATAAGCGAAAATAAAAATATTATTGATAAAAGTGACAATACATGGTATCCTCTTTTTATGAGAGCGGGGCATATTTGCCGTCCCGATTTGGGATAAACGATGAATTTTATTTCCGCAATAAATTGAGTTAAAAGGAGTCTTTTCTATGCACAACATGTTTGATACCGATGTTCAGTTGCTTAAAAACAAAGTCCTGTCTGCTGTTGCGAGACATGCTTTTGAAGAGAAACTGGATCCAGTAAGCGTAATGGGGATAAGCAAGGAAATAATTCCCGACGGCTCAGACCCCACTATGCGCTGTTGCATATATAAGGAAAGGGCTATACTTGACGAGCGGGTGAAGCTTGCCATGGGCGGTGACCCGGAAAAAACCGCCATTGTGCAGGTACTTCCAATAGCATGTGACGAATGTCCCGTTGACGGTATGGTTGTTACCGACAACTGCCGCGGCTGTATTGCTCACCGCTGCATAAATGTATGTCCAAGAGACGCAATTTCCTTTGGACCGGACAGAAAAGCACATATAGATAAAAGCCTGTGCGTAAATTGCGGCAAATGCAGGGAAGCGTGCTCATACAGCGCTATAATAAAAAGGACAAGACCGTGTATGAATGCCTGTAAGGCAAACGCTCTGAGCACTGATCCCAAAACCTTTAAGGCTGTCATCAATGAAAATAAGTGTATAAGCTGCGGACAGTGCGTGTATCAGTGCCCATTTGGAGCCATTATGGATAAGAGTTTTATTACAAACGTTATTCGTATGCTCATTGAAAGTGATAATAACAAAAATTACAATGTTTATGCTGTGGTGGCTCCTTCCATTGCGAGCCAGTTTGACAGTGTTCCGGGCATGAGCACTGAGAAGGCTGTATCAGGTATTAAGGAGCTGGGATTCCATTCGGTTATAGAGGCTGCATGGGGCGGCGACATGGTAGCCTATATGGAAGCAAAGGAACTTGTTGAAAAAGGGTTTCTTACTTCATCCTGCTGCCCTGCATTTTTTAATTTCATACATAAAAACTATCCTACGATAGTTCCTGACATAAGCTCCAATCCCAGCCCAATGGCTCAGATGGGCAAGGTCTTAAAGCAAATGGATCCCGGCTGCAAAGTGGTGTTTATAGGCCCTTGCATAGCAAAAAAAGACGAACAGCAAAGAAGAGCTGAGAATGTGGATGCGGTTCTCACCTTTGAGGAACTTCAGGCTCTCTTTGATGCCAAAAATATAGATATTTCCAAGCTTCAGGGTACTCCCCTGGATAATGCAAGCTACTTTGGCAGAATTTTTGCCAGAAGCGGGGGACTTGTGGAGGCGGTTGCCGAAGCACTCAAGGAGCACGAAATCACCGAAGACCAGTTTAAGGCTAATCCCATTGTATGTAACGGTCTTGCTGAGTGTAACAAGGCATTGTTAATGAGAAAGATGGGCAAGCTTGAAAATAACTTCATTGAGGGCATGTGCTGCGAAGGCGGATGTATAGGCGGCCCCGGATGTATTAACCACAACCCCAAGGATGCGATGGAGGTTACAAAATACGGAAAAACAGCCGTGGAGCAGAGCATTAAGAGCGCTATTTCTGTTCTTGACGGCTTTGGAGAGGAGCAGTAAATAATGAAGGTACAGGTTTGCATCGGAAGTTCATGTCACCAGCGCGGCAGCTATAAGGTAATGAAGCGGCTTAAAGCACTGGTGGAAGAAAATAATTTGGCGGACAGGGTAACAGTTTGCAGTGCCTTCTGCCTTGGGCATTGCGAAGACGGGGTTAGCGTTGCTGTAGATGATGCTGTTATTACAGGTATCGGAGAGGGCAATACGGACGAGCTTTTCAGACAGTATATTCTGGAAAAGCTTTAATTAAAAAGCGCGGCTGCAGAGACGATGTCTTATGCAGCCGCTGTGTCTATGGAGCCGGTTTTTAAATTATTTCATATGGGGAGTATATTATGAGTATACTGCAATTTAAAAAAGTAAACTGTAAAGACTGCTATAAGTGCGTTCGTTACTGCCCGGTTAAATCAATTAGGGTTAAGGACCATGTGGCTTCAATAATTGAAAATGACTGTATACTCTGCGGTACATGCACCATAGTCTGCCCTCAGCATGCAAAAGAGGACATAAGTGATGTTCCGGCAGTTCTGCAAATGATAAATGCCGGAAAACAGGTAATTGCAACTGTGGCTCCAAGCTTTGCGGCCTATTTTAATATTAGCTTTAGCAGTTTTAGGCTTATACTAAAAGAGCTTGGCTTTGCAGATGGGTTTGAAACTGCGGAAGGTGCCTTTGCGGTTAAATCTGAATTTGAAAGGCTGACGGCAGAAAAGGGAAGCACATGGATTTCATCCTGCTGTCCTTCTGTAAATTCTTATATCACAAAGTATAAACCCGAGGCTTTAAAATATCTTGCCCCTGTATTGACTCCAATGCAGGCTCATGCGAAGATTTTGAAGAACCGCTACCCTGAGGCTGAAATCGTATTTATAGGGCCGTGCCTTGCAAAAAAAGGCGAAACAGCTGAAGATAAGAGCAATGTTTCGGCAGTTCTGCTGTTTGAGGAGCTGGAGGACTGGATAGAGCATGAGCAAATAGAGCTTCCATGCGGAATTGAAGATAACTGTGATGATGCGAAACTCAGCAGACTTTTTCCGGAAAAGGGCGGCGTGTTAAATACTATGGCAAAGCGCCCGGAGCTGAATTATTTATCTGTTGACGGTTTCCAAAATGTTACTCAGACATTAGATGATATTGTAGACGGAAAGCTTGAAAACTGCTTTGTGGAAATGAATTTTTGCTCAGGCGGCTGTATAGGCGGCCCCTCATTCCAGCGCAAAAAGTTAGGCATTGCAGTAAGTGAGCTTAGGGTGAGAAAGGCGGCAGGAACAGCGGAACATTCTCAGGACTTTAATGTTGATGATGTACCGAATATTATGACAGAGTTTAAGTCAAAGCGGGTTTTCCACCTCAAACCCGGTGATGACCAGATAGAGGCGGTACTGCGTCAGATGGACAAATATTCTCCAGAGGATGAGCTTAACTGCGGTATGTGCGGTTATTCTACATGCAGAGAGAAAGCAGAGGCTGTTTTACGGGGAAAAGCCGAAAAATCAATGTGCCTGCCCTATATAAGAAAGAAAGCCGAGAGCTACGCCGGCAAAGTTATTGACAGTATGCCAAGCGCTGTACTGAGCGTTGACATGTCCCTTAAAATACAGCAGATAAATCCGGCTGCCTGCGCCATTTTTGGAATGGAACCGCATAATCTTATCGGAGAGCCGGTGAGAAGCATTCTCGACGAAAATGCCTTTATTGAAGCTTTGGCCTCCGGTGAGGAGTACATGAAATTCAATACATATCTGCCGGATTATGACGTTTATTTGGATGAGACTATAAGCCCGGATAAAAAAGCAGAGCTTATAATTTGTGTTTTGAAGGATGTTACGGAAGAGAAAATATCAAAGCGTAAAGCCCTTCAGAAAAAACAGCATGCAGCTATGATTGCCGATAAAATTATAGACGATCAACTGCGCATGGTGCACGAAATAGCTTCACTGCTGGGAGAGACTGCCGCAGAAACAAAAATTGCCATAAGTGACTTGAAAAATACTGTTGTGATGGATAACGAGGACAGATAAGCCATGAGAGAGGAACTGTTTTTAGATTTTGCTTTAATATCCCGAAATCATGGCGGAGAAACCTTATGCGGCGATTTTTTTAAAATGTTCGGTACTGACAGCGAACCTGTTTTTGTGCTGTCTGACGGATTGGGAAGCGGCGTTAAAGCGAATATCCTTGCAACTTTAACATGCACGATTTTGGGAAGATTACTTGAGCATGGAATCCCGCTTGCAGAGTGTGTTGACACCATTGCGGCTACTCTGCCTGTATGTCGTGAGCGGCACATGGCATATGCAACTTTTACAGCACTCCAGATATGCGGAGACAAGGCGTTTTTGGTTGAATATGACAATCCGCCGGCAATTTTGCTCCGTAACGGTCAGATTTTAAAGAGCAGCTGTAATGTTCGTTTTGTTGGGGACAAGGAAATACATGAGCGTCAGATTGATATAATGCCGGGGGATGTTCTTGTACTTATGAGCGATGGCGTTACACATTCCGGAATAGGCCGTACAAATGATGACGGCTGGACAACAGCGGAAGCGGGTAAATTTCTCATAGAAAACGGCGCTTATGAAAATTACGCCTCTGTGACGGCGGCTGTTTTGGATAAAAAATGTTCCATGCTCTCAAAGGACGCCCTTGACGATGACAGAACCATAGCTGTAATGCGATTTTGCCGCAGGAGCACTGTGAATCTTTTGATTGGACCGCCTGAAAATCCAAAAGACGATGAGCGAATGCTAAAGCTGTTTTTTGCCAAAAAAGGTCAGCATGTTGTTTGCGGCGGCAGCACAGGCAGTATGGTTTCCAGGTATTTGGATAAACCCATAGAGATTGTTGAGGGCTCGGGTAGTGAGCGGGTGCCGGATATGGGAAAGCTTGACGGTTTGGACCTTCTGACAGAGGGAATAATAACTATTAGTGCTGCACTGGAATTAAGAGAGAGAATAAAAAAGAAGCCTGAGCTAATTTTGGAATTGGGAAAAAGTCCTGAGGAGCTTTTATATAAAAAACTTTTTCTGGAATGCTCTAATATAAATATTTTCTTCGGCACAGCGGCAAATGTTGCACATGAAGATATAGGTATAAGCTTTGAAAAAAAACTTGAGGCTATAAAAAATCTTCAAATGGAGCTGAAAGCTGCGGGAAAGAGTGTAAAAAAAGAATACTTTTAAAAA
>JAHHRS010000084.1 GCA_020025675.1 Oscillospiraceae bacterium | reverse complement strand
GTCCAATATCTGTTTGGTGGAGACGAAGAGGATCGAACTCTCGACCTTACGGATGCGAACCGTACGCTCTCCCAGCTGAGCTACGCCCCCAAACTCTGCAATCATATTTAAACTGCCTTAATATTATAGCACATAAACTTGATTTGTAAAGGAAAAATTCATTTATGAAAAATAATATTGATTATGTGGAAAATATGTAGTATAATAAAGCCGTGGCTTTTGACAAGGCTGCACTAGTTGGGGAGCCAGCGGTGCCCTGTAACCTGCAATCCGCTATAGCAGGGACGAATTCCCGACCGAGGGTAGGCTTTGTGTTGTCTGACTCCGGTAAGCAGCGTTGATGATTCGGTCTCGCGCAACGGAAACCCGTGAACCATGTCAGGCGGGGAACCGAGCAGCATTAAGCGGTGCTTTTCGTGTGCCGTGAGGCAGCCGAGTCTGAGCCGGCTGCCGGCGTAACGGGCATAGAGCTCTATTCGGAGTCGGGTGTGCAGTCTTGTCAAGGGCCATAATCTATATGTATGAAAGGGGACAGGCATAATGTATCAGGCGCTTTACCGTAAATATCGTCCGCAGACCTTCGACCAGGTCGTTGGACAGAAACATATTACGGAGACGCTTAAAAATCAGGTGAAAACAGGCCGCCTTTCCCATGCTTACATTTTTATAGGAACAAGAGGTACAGGTAAGACCACCTGCGCCAGAATTCTTGCTAAAGCTGTTAACTGCGAACATCCTGTTGACGGTAACCCCTGCGGAAAATGTGCTGCCTGCCGCGGAATTCAGGAAGGCAGTATTATGGATGTTGTGGAGCTGGATGCTGCTTCTAACAGCGGTGTTGACAGCGTGAGAGCATTGAGAGACGAGGCGGTATTTTCACCGGCTGATGTTAAAAAGCGTGTATATATAATAGATGAGGTGCATAACCTGTCTCTTGCCGCTTTTAACGCTCTGCTCAAAATCCTTGAAGAGCCTCCAAAGCACCTTATGTTTATTCTTGCAACTACGGAGCTTCATAAAGTGCCGGCAACCATACTATCCCGTTGCCAGAGACACATTTTCCACAGAATTGACACCCCGCTTATTGCAGAGCATCTGCTTAACATTTCAAATAAGGAAGGCATTCAGCTTTTGCCTCAGGCCGCTGAGCTTATTGCAAGACTTGCTGACGGCGGTGTTCGTGATGCACTGAGCCTGCTTGACCAGTGCTCAGGCGCAGAGATAATTGACACTGAGGCCGTATATTCTGCAATGGGGCTTGCAGGTAACCGCAGAATTGCGGAAATGCTGGATAAAATAATAAAGCATAACAGTCCTGAAGTTTTGAAAGAATTTTCAGGAATGTGGATGGACGGAAAAGATCCTGCCACCCTGCTTACAGAACTCAGTAATTTGCTTAGAGATATTTTGATGATTCAGGTTGCCCCAAAGGGAGCGCTTGAACTAATATCCGGCGGATATGATACAGATCTTTTGAAAGATTTTTCAAAGCGCATGACCAAAGATGAAATTGTATGCGCTCTAACCACCATCCAGAACTCTATGTATGGATTAAGGGATGCTAAAAACCCCAAAACAGCGGTTGAGCTTTGCCTTTTGTCACTTTGCGATAACGGTATGGGCGACAGTGTTAAGGAATTGAAAGCCAGAATTTCAAGACTTGAAAAGCAGCTCAGTCAGGGCTTTATTGCAAGCGGAGAAGTAAAACAGGTAAAGGCTCAGGAATCTTCTTTTGAAAGAAGTGGGTATGAAGAACATGAGGACGATGTACCGCCCTATGAGGAGCCTCCATATGATGAGCCGCCGTATGAAGAAACTCCATATGACAGCGAACCGCCGGAGAATTTTTACCATGAACCGGCTGAGCGGGAGTATGAAGAGCCGGAGGACGATATAGACTATTCCGCTTTCCGTGAGGAACAGCCGGAAGATGAATTTTTAGAGCGGAAAAGCAGAGCAGAAAAATCTGAAAACAGCGGCAATAACACAGTCGGGGACTCTGAGCTTTGGAATACAATTATACGTCAGACAGCCGGATTGCCGATGGAAATTAAAATGAGCATTGCTGATGAGCATAAAGTGAGAGGCTATGTGGAAGGGGACACTCTGCATATTGATGTTATACCCGGATTTATCCATAAGCGCTTTGAAAAGCCGGAAATGCTTGAAAAGTTTGCCGACATGGCAAGAAGCATGAGCGGTAAAGAGATGCGGATAAAGCTTGGAGAACTAAAAGAATGTGAGCGCTCGGCACGAAGCCTTGATGAGCTTAAAAAGTTTAAGGAAGTAAGATTTATTTAAACTGAAAAGTTGGTAATACAATAAAAAACAGGAGGACTTTAGAATGGCAAAAGGTGGATTTCGCGGTGGATTTCCCGGTGGAAATCAGATGAATATGATAAAGCAGGCCCAGAAAATGCAGAAGGACCTTATGAAAATGCAGGAAGAGATTGAGTCTACGAAGTTCGAGTTTTCAGCCGGCGGCGGTGCTGTAAAGGCAACCGTTATCGGCACCAGAGGACTGGAATCCATAGAGATAGACCCGGAAGTGGTTGACCCTGAGGACGTGGAAATGCTTCAGGATCTCATCCTTGCTGCTGTCAACGGAGCTCTTAAAGCTTCTGAGGAAAAAACAAACAGCTCCATGGCAAAACTTCAGGGCGGCATTGGTGTACCCGGCCTGTTCTGAGAAACCGTTAATTACTTACTCTAATTCAGCCTCAGCGCTCTGAGGCTTGGTATACCGGGAAGGAGAAAATATGAATACTGAGTGGACAGATTGTGTAGATTTATCAAATCCTCTGCCTGAGTATCCGAGACCACAGCTCGCGAGGATGGGCTGGATGAGCCTGAACGGAACATGGAATTATGCTATAAATAAATCTCCAAAATTTCCTAAAGATTTTGATGGAGAAATAACTGTACCTTTTTCACCGGAGACTGCACTCTCCGGTGTTGGCAGAACTTTAAAGAGCGGAGAATTTCTCTGGTATCGGAGAGATATACAGGTTCCTCCCGAATGGAGCGGAAGGAGAATTCTGCTTCACTTCGGTGCAGTTGACCAGATTGCCACTGTCTGGGTAAATTCTATTCAGGTAGCGGAGCATGTAGGCGGGTATCTGCCGTTTGAGGCTGATGTTACCGACACCATAGATAACGGAATTATGAGCATAACTGTCCGTGTTACCGATGACACCGAAAAGGGCGGTCATACCCACGGAAAACAGAAGCTCAACCCCGGCGGCATCTGGTATACCGCTCAAAGCGGAATTTGGCAGACTGTATGGATTGAAGCCGTTCCGGAGACTTACGTTAAATCTCTCCGTATTACACCGCACTTTGACGAAGAGACTGTTGAGATTTCAGCCCAGGTGGTCGGACACGGAGAAGCCTATGCCGAGCTTTTTGGAACAAGTTATATTCTGCCGGCGGAAATACCTGTTCCGGGACTTGAACCATGGACACCGGAAAATCCCAAGCTCTACGGTTTTAAGGTCTATTGCGGGGAGGATGTTGTACAGAGTTATTTTGCCATGCGTAAATTCTCTGTTGAAAATGATGAAAACGGCACCCCCAGACTGTTTTTAAACAACAGACCCTATTTCCACAACGGTGTTTTGGATCAGGGCTATTGGCCTGACGGGCTGTACACAGCACCGACTGACGAGGCACTTATTTATGATATAAGCATGGCCAAGGCAATGGGTTTTAATATGATCAGAAAACATGTTAAGGTTGAACCTCTGCGTTGGTATTATCATTGCGACAGACTTGGTATGCTTGTTTGGCAGGATATGCCAAACGGCGGTGCAGCCGCTATGGCTTCTGTTATTGCAAGCGGGATGAAGGATAATCTTTACTCGGTATTTGGCAGAGGCAACAAGGATAACCGGGCAGAATTTAAATCCGAACTGGCTGAGATGGTGAATACACTCTATAACTGCCCTTCTATTGCTATGTGGGTAATATTCAATGAGGGCTGGGGACAGTTTGACGCTGCTGAAATGTACGATTACGTTTTGAGCTTAGATAAGACCCGCACAATTGACCATGCCTCTGGCTGGCATGATCAGGGTGTGGGGCAGCTCAAGAGTGAGCATGTTTACCGCCGCAATTACAGTTACAAGCGGGATAAAAAAGGCAGAGCCGTAATTCTCAGCGAGTTTGGCGGCTATGGCCACAAAGTTTTGAGCCATTGTTACAGCAGCAAATATTTAAGCTATAAAAAGTTTGAGATGCCGGCACAGCTGGAAATAGCCATTGAAGAACTTTATCAGCAGCAGATAGGTCCTGCAAAGATTGAAGGTCTTTCCGCCTGCGTTTATACGCAGCTCTGTGATGTGGAGAATGAACTCAACGGAATTATGACATATGACAGAAAAGTGGCTAAAGTTGCTCCGGAAATAATGTCAGATATAATAAATGTGGGGGATTAACTTCCAATGCCAAAAGCGGCCGCCAATGGCGGCCGCTTTTAAAAATTAAGGAGCGGAAAATGTTTAGAAAAGCTTATCTGGAAATAACAAATATATGCAATTTGAAGTGCAGCTTCTGCCCCAAAACAAAACGTGAAAACCGTTTTATGAGTTTAAAGGAGTTTGAAATTTTAGCAGGAAAACTGCGTAAGTATACAGATTACCTTTACTTTCATCTGATGGGTGAGCCTTTGCTCCACCCGGAGCTTAAACAATTCCTGAATTACGCAGGAGAGATAGGCTTTAAAGTCATAATAACCACTAACGGTACTTTGCTTGGTGAGAAAGGGGATATTTTGATAAGTTCCCCCGGATTACACAAAGTTAATATTTCCCTTCAGTCCTTTGAGGCAAACGAAGGCGGAGAACTGGGGGATTACATCATTAAATGCGCAAAGTTTGCAAAAGAGGCGTCACAGGCGGGCAAAATCTGTGTTTTAAGACTGTGGAACAGAAACGGGCTTGAGAGTATGAACGGTGAAATTGAGGAGATACTTGAGGGCTGTTTTCCAAAGCCGTGGAAAAAAAGCAGGGACAGTTGGACATTAAAAGAGAAAGTATATCTGGAACGCGGTGATAAATTTGAGTGGCCTGACTTAGATGTGCCGGAGCTTGGTGAACGTTGCTTCTGCTACGGCCTTAGAGATCAGATCGGTGTTTTGTGTGACGGTACTGTTGTACCATGCTGTCTTGACCATGAGGGAGATATAGCTCTTGGAAATCTTATGACTTCTGAGCTGTCGGATATACTTAATACGGAAAGAGCACAAAAAATATACGAAGGATTTTC
>JAHHRS010000083.1 GCA_020025675.1 Oscillospiraceae bacterium | reverse complement strand
AAACCCCTTAAACCTGATTGCAGGCTTATTTTTATCACTCATATCATTCACCCATCAGCAAAGCTGTGAGTTCGCTGAGCCCTTTCATATCAAATTCACTGCCCTCAAGCTCACCTATCATAGAGCAAAGTTCTTTTTCCGTCTCTTTTATTTCCCGCTCTACATCTGCAAAGGTGTCTTTGTACTTTACCGCAAGAGCTTCAATCTTATCGGCAAAGTCATTTACAAGGGTTTCAGGGAGCTTGCTGAGATTTGAAATCAGACCGTCTATCCACTTTATTTTGAGAAGTTCCTTAACCTTTTCATCCGAAAGATTTTCAATAGTGCGCTTTGTAAGCACTTCAAGCTGGGCCTTTTCGGTTTTTACCCCGTTCTTTAACTTCTTTTCCTCGGCGTAAAGCTCCTCAACCTTATTAAGCTTTTCCCTCAGTGCCCCGGCATCGGGAGATTTGTCATTTTTAAGCTCCCTGAGCTTCTTTGTGACTTCCTTTATAACAAAGCTGTCGTCGGCAAAGTATTCTGCATCCTTCTCCTCTTCGTTGAGGGAGTCTGCAAGCTCTTCATATTCGGATGTGATTTCGCCAAGGCGGTTTTCCTTATCTTCAATAGATTTTAGCTCTTTCCCCAGCATATTCTGCTGTACCAGCTCAAAGGGAAGTATTCTCCCTTCCCAGCCGGACTGAAGCTCTTCTTCTCTGCCCTTGCTTTTCTTCATAACCATATGGGGGTCTGCAATCTTAGTGCTCTCAAAGCCCTCGGTCTGGATAACTTCAAGGTCGGAGGATATGCCGGTCCACACATCATCAAGAAGCTGGTAGGCTTCATACCTGTCCACAAGGGGAATTGTGCTCAGCCTGTCAAATATATCTCTGCAGATATTATCCTCTTCATGGGCAATGTTGACCTTCTCCATACCGTCTATAAGCCGGGCACAGAGCTGAGTGTCAAAGCCATGGAACGCTGCCTTAAAGGAGCTTTTAAAAGCAAGTATATCGGCATGAGCTGAAATTGCCCCTTTTATATCCTCAGTTTTCACTGTCACGGAGCTTGTGCCGTTTTCGGCAAATAAAGCCTCCTTCAAGTGAGGAAATGCCTCCCAGTAGCGCCTGAACAGCTCTAACTCCCTCTTGGGAACTCCGCCGAACATGGATGAATATATATCCCATGTCTCTTCCCTTTGGGACGAATCTACATAGCGGGGAATGTTCAGGTTATAATCATTTGCGCGGATTTCTTCACGGCTTACGACTTTGCAGAAGTTCTCTATATCTTCTCTGTTAATTACCGCATCCACAATTCTTCTTATATCGGAAGCTCTGAGCTTGTTGTTCTTACCGTCTTTAACAAAGCACTTTGAAGCATCTACTATAAGAACGTCTGTGTTGGGTCTGGCAGGGCGGAGAAACATTACTATTGTGGGAATACCTGTGCCGTAAAAGATGTTTGCGGGCAGACCTACAATAGCATCAATGTTGTTGTTCTCAATCAGATTTTTTCTGATTTCCCCCTCTTCACCGCCACGGAATAATACTCCGTGAGGCAGAACAATAGCCATTATCCCGTCGTTTTTAACGTGGTACAGATCATGCAGAAGGAAAGCATAGTCGGCCTTTCCGGAGGGTGCCAGACCGTAACGTTCAAAGCGGGCGTCATGCTCTAAATTGGAGTTTTCCCAGCGCTGAGAGTAAGGCGGATTGCTTACCGAGCAGTCAACCCGTATTCTCGTATAGCTGTTTACAGGGTCACTTTCTTCAAACAGAGGCCAGTCATTTTCCAGTGTGTCACCGTTGCGCACAACTATATTGTCAGGCCGGATACCTCTCATTACAAGATTCATTCTTGTAAGGTTGTATGTATTTACTTTAAGCTCCTGAGCGTAGTATTTAATGTTGTTTTTATCCATGTACTTTGAGGCGCTTCTGCCTATATTAAGCAGCAATGAGCCTGAGCCGCTGGTGGAGTCATATATCCTGATTTCCGTTCTGTCCCGCAGGAAGTAGGCACAGATTTCTGAAATTAAGTAGCTGACCTCGTAGGGAGTGTAGAACTCTCCGGCTTTCTTACCTGCATTTGAAGCAAACTTGCCTATTAAAAACTCATAGATGAAGCCCAGAACATCATAGTCCTGCTTGCCGTCCATGGGAATGTCTTTAATGAGCTGGAGCAGGTCGCTGATGGCCTTAGTTCTTGCACCGGAGCTTTCGCCCAGCTTTGTAATTCCTACTTCAAGGGTCTGAAAAATATTTTCAAATACCGCCTTATGGGAGGCGCTTATTAGTCTGTTAAAAGCTGAAATTGCATCGGTTACATTAGATACATCAAAGTTTTTACCCATTTTGAGCCATGTTGAGTATAAATCTTTGTATGCAATGAAATAACCGATGTTATCCTGAATAAACTGGACAGTTTCATGGTCTTCCTCGGTGAGTGCCTGAATGTCTTCATCCTTAAAGTCATTGGCCTTTAACAATTTGACTTCCTTTTCTGAAAGAAATTTATAGAATATAAAGCCAAGAATATAGTCCTTGTACTCATTAGCCTCTATTTTGGAACGCATTTTATTTGCAGATTCCCATATCCTGTTTGCAAGCTGCTGTTTATTCATTTACTTAAATCCTTTCGGTTTTACTCTGCTGTAATATTTTTATTATACTATAATAAAATCCGCTCTTCAACTTAATTAGACTGTATTGCCCCAAAAGGCTGACATTTATATCAAAAATTCAGTTTGCAGTAATCAGCACCGTAAATCTATTCTTACCCATTTCTCCGAAAGCTTGAAGATTTTGGAGTAACGGAGCCTTTAAGATTCTGCAGTTTACTTCTGCGGCAGCTGGGCAGATGAGAAAGAAATAAGAAAGCAGATATATGCCGGAATATGGCATTTATGCCCTGAATAATTATGCGTAAGGAGAAATATAAAACTAAAATGCAAGGCTTGCTCTTGACAGTCAGCTCAAGCGGTGCTATATTGTTCAGGTAAAATTAAAGATGATCTTCAGGGCAGGGTGAGATTCCCTACCGGCGGTATAGCCCGCGAGCCGAAAGGCAGATCCGGTTTGATTCCGGAGCCGACAGTTAAAGTCTGGATGAAAGAAGATAGTTTATATTAAACTTTTGGCTCTGAAATGGGAATTCCGTTTCAGAGCTTTTTTAGATTTTCAAATCCCTGTAAGGTTTATCTTACAGGGATTTTTTGTTTTTAAGGAAGTGTTTTGATGCCTGAGAGAAAATATATGGAGCGGGCCATAGAACTTGCTAAAAAAGCAAGGGGATTCACAAATCCAAACCCTCTGGTGGGTGCGGTTATAGTTAAAAACGGCAGAATAATCGGAGAGGGTTATCACCGGTGCTTCGGACAGCTCCACGCAGAGAGAAATGCTATTGCAAGCTTAAAGGAAGATGCAAAGGGCGCAGATATTTATGTGACTTTGGAGCCCTGCTGCCACTACGGCAAGACTCCTCCCTGTACCGAGGCAATAATCCGGCAGGGCATAGGCAGAGTTATTATAGGCTCCCGTGATCCTAACCCCAAGGTCTGCGGCAAGGGAGCGGAAATTCTGCGTGAGGCAGGCATAGAGGTTATAGAGGACTTTATGAAGGAAGAATGCGACGAGCTGAACCCGGTATTTTTCCACTACATAACTACGGGCCTTCCCTATGTAACCATGAAATATGCCATGACCGCAGACGGAAAAATTGCCACCAGGACGGGGAAATCCCAGTGGATCAGCAATGAAAAATCGCGCGACTATGTGCACCGTATGCGTCATGAGAGCATGGCAATTATGGCGGGGATCGGAACAGTGCTTGCAGACGACCCGATGCTTAATGTGAGGATTGAGGGACTTAAAAGCCCCATAAGAATAGTCTGCGACAGCCACCTGAGGATTCCCGTTGACTGCAGAATCTGTAAAACCGCAAAGGAATACAGAAGTATAATCGTCTGCACCGAAGAGAATGAAAAGGCAGAAAAGCTGAGAGAAATGGGTCTTGAGGTTTTAAAAGTCAGGGAGAAGGAGGGCGAAATCGACCTTCGGGAGCTTATGGAAAAGCTGGGCGCCATGGGAATTGACAGCATCCTCCTTGAAGGCGGAGCTGTTTTAAACGACAGCGCCCTTCGGGCAGGAATTGTTCAGCAGCTTTTCGTGTTTATCGGGCCCAAAATCTTCGGCGGCAAAGAGGCCAGATCCCCGGTTGAGGGAAAGGGTATAGAGCTTGTGGATGAGGCTGTGGAGCTTGAGCTTAAGGATGTGCAGCGGCTCGGCGGAGACATCATGCTTCGTTACAGCGTTGGGGGAGGAAGATAAATGTTCACGGGAATAATTGAAGAGCTGGGAACTGTAAAGAGTATCGATACCTCAAAGGGTAGAATTGCAATTTATGCCAAAAAGGTTCTGGAAAACACAGCTCTGGGTGACAGCATAGCCGTAAACGGTGTCTGTCTCACTGTTACCTCATTGGCTCCGGACTTCTTTACAGCAGATATTATGGCAGAAACCTTCCGCCGCAGCTCTCTCGGTAAGCTTGGGGTAAAAGATCAGGTAAATCTGGAGCGGGCAATGGCGGCAGACGGCCGCTTCGGAGGGCACATTGTTTCGGGTCATATCGACGGTACCGGAACAATTACGAAAAACCACAGAGAAGGAAACGCAGTATGGGTGGAAATTGCCGCTGATACGGAGATTTTGAACCTGATTGTAGAAAAAGGCTCCATATGCATTGACGGTATAAGCCTTACGGTTGCCTATGTTGATGATAGCTGCTTTAAGGTTTCCATAATTCCCCACACCGGAGATGCCACCACCCTTTTAAAGAAAAAGCCGGGGGATATAGTGAATCTGGAAAATGATGTCGTAGGAAAATATGTTCGGAAATTAATGGGCATTAAAAATACAGAAAACAAAAAATCCTCCGGAATTACAATGGAATTTCTTGAGGAATACGGAATATAAGGAGATATAAAATGGAACACAAGTATAACAGCGTTGAGGAGGCTCTTGAGGCTCTTAAAAGGGGCGAGATTATTCTGGTGAGCGATGACCCGGACAGAGAAAATGAGGGTGATATGATCTGCGCTGCAGAGTTTGCAACTCAGGAAAATATCAACTTCATGGCCTGCCATGCAAAGGGGCTTATCTGCACCCCCATGAGCAGCGAAATTGCCCATAAGCTGGGTCTGCCTCAGATGGTAAGCGAAAATACCGATAACCACTGCACCGCGTTTACCGTATCTATTGACCATGCGGACACCACCACCGGAATTTCCGCCGCCGAGCGCTCCTACACCATGATGAAGTGTGTGGATGATTCCACCCGACCCAATGACCTGCGCCGCCCCGGCCATGTATTCCCTCTGGTTGCAAGACAGGGAGGAGTTTTGGTTAGAAACGGCCACACTGAGGCAACTGTTGACCTGCTGCGCCTTGCAGGACTCAAACAGTGCGGCGTCTGCTGCGAGATTATGGAGGATGACGGCACCATGATGAAAACAAATCACCTCTGGGAGCTGGCCGAAAAGTATAATCTCAAGTACATTACCATAAAAGACCTGCAGAACTACTGCC
>JAHHRS010000082.1 GCA_020025675.1 Oscillospiraceae bacterium | reverse complement strand
GTACTGCTCATCGTTGTAGTACCCGTCACCGTCTTGGGCGTACTGCTCATCGTCGTAATACTCGTCACCGTCTTGGGTGTACTGAGCATTATCGCAATATTCTTTGCTGTATTGAGCATTTACGGGGACAGTGTCCTCACTTAAGGGAGCAAAATTATCGTTAATTCGGGACGGCACATATTCTCTGACTTCATCTGCCTTAGATGCAGAACGGCCTTTAGGATTATATACCTTTACTCCGTCGTCGTCTACAAACTGATCATCCTGAGAATCCGTGCTTTGGGATTGTACCTGAGAACTGAAGGCATTTTGGCGTTCAGTTTGCTGCTGCAACTCGTATTCTGCAAGAATATCATCAACCGATATATCATATTCATTTTTTCTCATTGTATCCTGATTAGTGGCCATTTTTATTTCTGCCTTTCGGGATTATTCCTGAGAATAATATAATGGAATAAATCTTTAAATATTTTTTAATAATATTATAAGCTGCGCTGTCTCAAAACTTCGTACATAGTAACAGCTGCAGCTGCGGAGGCGTTGAGGGAAGAAACTTTGCCCTTCA
Source organism: Oscillospiraceae bacterium (assembly GCA_020025675.1). Taxonomy (GTDB): domain Bacteria; phylum Bacillota; class Clostridia; order Oscillospirales; family Oscillospiraceae; genus Limivicinus. The sequence goes on along the minus strand of JAHHRS010000082.1, from coordinate 5,149 downwards.
TTGGCAGACTTACTATAAAGTCACAGCGCTCACGAACAAGTCTGCCCATGCCGTCACCCTCGGAACCTATAACAAGAGCCAGAGGACCTTTGAAATCAGTGTGCCATAAATCGGAACTGCCTTCTGCAGCAGTACCGTATATCCATAGACCTTTTTCCTTAAGCTCATTTAAAACAGCGGGGATGTTGGCAACTCTGGCAATTGCAGCATGTTCGGCTGCGCCTGCACTGGCTTTGTCCACAATGGCGGTAAGACCGGCGCTGCGGCGCTTGGGGATAATGAGTCCGTGTGCTCCGACGCACTCAGCGGAACGGATTATGGCACCCAGATTGTGAGGGTCACTGATCTCGTCACACACTATGACAAAAGGAGCCTCACCACGCTCCTCAGCTATTGCAAGAATATCATCAACTGAGCAATATTCACGCAGGCCTGCCAAGGCTATAACTCCCTGATGGGCCTTAGTTACGCTCATAAAGTCAAGCTTTTTCCTGTCAGCTTCCACAACTACTATACCCTTTGCACGGGCTTTAGAAGCTATAAAGCCTAAAGTGGAGTCAACATCTCCACGGGCTATAAAAATTTTATCTATGGCTCGGCCTGCTCTTAAAGCCTCTATAACGGCATTTCTGCCTTCTATAAGTTCATTTCTGACTTCGTTATCTCTATCCATGGGTACAGTACTCCAAATTCTATGTATTTACATGAATAATATCACAACATTATGTAAATTAAAAGTGTTATTTTTATTATTTACAAATTTTTATAGACTTTGCACGTTTAAAAGCATATTATATAGGAAAATAATAGGCTATTAGCCTTTTTTAGGAGAGATTTTAAAATGAGAGACCCAATGAACCACATAGAGCGTTTCAGCTATAATCACCCTAACTTCGGAATTCCGAACCTGATGAAATACATTACCGTTGCCAATGTGGCTTTCTGGATTATGGGAGCTATAAACCCGGTGTTTCTGAGCTATATCAGCTTTGACCCTCAGGCCATACTCCACGGACAGGTATGGCGTCTTGTAAGCTTTATGCTATACCCGCCCAGCTCCGGCCTTCTGGCTCTGCTTGCGTTTTACTTCTATTATTGGGTGGGAAGTACTTTACAGCAGTACTGGGGTACACCGCAGTTTAATATATACTTTTTCTCCGGAGTAATTCTCACTATTATATTTGGATTTGTGATTTATTTTACTACCGGCATTCCTATTAGACTTACTTCAACTTATATCTACCTCTCCATGTTCTTTTCCTTTGCGGCTCTTTTCCCGGATATGGAGGTACTGCTTTTCTTCATTATACCGGTTCAGATGAAATACCTTGCAATATTTGACGGCATATTCTTCATATTCGGTATATTTACAAATCCATTCCCAATAAACCTTCTGCCTGTTGTAGCTGTTTTGAACTTCCTGATTTTCTGCGGAGGAGACTTAATTCGTGAAATCAGACCTCGGAAGGTTTCAAAGGATGCGGTAAATTTCCGCAAAGCCTCAAGAGAGATAAAAAAGGCGAGCAATCAAAAGCTGTATACACATAAGTGTGAGGTCTGCGGCAGAACAGACACCGATTTTCCAAACCTTGAATTTCGTTACTGCTCTCGCTGTGCCGGTTATCATTGCTTCTGCGAGGATCATATAAACAGCCATATACACTTCACGGAATAACAGTGGCAGAAGTTCACCACGATCACAATAACCTGTACGGACTATGAAAAAATAAATTTTACGGTTGCTTTATTCAAATCCTTGCTATCATCACCAATGGCAAGGATTTGTTTTTTGTGTCATAATTCTTCTCACTCTGCAGCAGCGCAGAGTATGTTAAATCTAAAAAAGTAAAGTAAAAGATAAAAGCCGCCGGTATGCCGGAATCTTCGTATCTGATGCCTTAAAAAAATAGCGGTTAGAAGTAATTTCGCGCTTTAATCCTTTGAAATGTCTTTGCTTTTACGAAATAAATTTAAAATTAAATCTATTTTTAGAAAAAAATGAAAATAATGCTTGCATTTATCTTTCCTTTGTGGTAATATAATCAAGCGCTGAGAAAACGGCAAATAATTAAACATTTCCGGGTGTAGCGCAGATGGTAGCGCGCTTGAATGGGGTTCAAGAGGCCGCTGGTTCGACTCCAGTCACTCGGACCATAAAGAAACGGCAGTGGTAAAACCACTGCCGTTTCTTTTTTATATTAAAACTTCTCAATAAACCTTATACGTGTTTCCACGCTCTACTATTTTGTAATTAACATTCGAATCAGCAGGGGTGCAGTCCGGACCGGTGTTTGCATTGCCTGCCTCACCGCACATAACAATGGGCGTCCCCGCCACAGCCTGTGCACCGAATTCAACAGGGACGGCAACACAAATCTGCTGGCTAATGGTAAAGCGGCAGACACCGCCGTTGCGGGGACAAATATCACCCTTTGCAACAACAGGTTCTCCGCAGCAGCTGGTTATGGGAGTACCGACGTGTGCATAAGGAGTCACTGTAACCGGTACGCAGACGGTGGAGCACTGATATCCCATCACCGGGCAGCCGCCGCCTTGCTTTTCACAGCCGGGACCGCAAATTTTCAGCCCTTCTGCCGTGGTATTGCCTCCAAACAGGCAGACGTCAATGGCTGCCACCTCTCGGGCTACCGTCAATTCAAAGCATATATGCATTACTCCGTTTACCTTATCGAGCGGAAAATCAAATTTCAGGCCGGCACATCCGGTGGGTGGATCGGGCTTTTGGGCGGTGCGTAACTCAACATTGCCGCCTTCTCCAAATACCACTTCTTGTGGCAGGTCATTGATGACGACGGAGATATTTGCAATTTCCTCGGCAGGTATCAGGTCACATATTCCAAACACCATATGACTAAGGTCTGCATACAGCGGAACATCTTCGCCGACGGCTGCAATGTCATAGCAGAACCGCTGGTTTTCGCCGACTGATGGGCTGAGCGTGGAGTCAACTAAATTGAGAGATATCTGAAAAGGAAGAATCCGCTCACCTTGAACGGCTGAGTAGTCAATTTTCAGATTGCAGGCTGAAGTTTTTTCCTTATTGCAAAAACAAGACATTATTTAACATACTCTCCTCTTTGTCATTTTTAGCCAGCAGGTATCTGACTATTTAATACTATGCATGGGAGCAGAGCAGTGTGAAAGGCCTGTCTTTTCTGTGTACAGAATTTGCATCCACCATAAGGAAAAAGCTTTTACTGATGTAACCTGTTTTAATCAAATCTAATATTGAACAAGTATAAAAAACACCGTAAAGAACTTTTAGAGCTTACTCTACTTTGTTCTTTACGGTGTTTTGCTAACAAAATTAAATTTTTTATTACATGTATTTTTCTATGAAACTGTCAAGCTTTTGTGCGTACTCATCTGGATATGTATATATGGTTTCAACGTGTTTTGTACCCTCGGTAAACAGGCAGTCTTTTTCTCCGGTATACATATCATACAGCTTTTGACCGGCTTCAAAAGGTACAAGCTTATCGTCTAAGCCATGCACAAAAAGAATAGGCTTTGTGGACTTGGAAAGACTTTCCTTCACATCTATATCATTGAGATCATAGCCTGCCACAATCTTATTTAAAAGTCTCATAGGCTGATACATGATACCGACCTGATTTTTGATGGAAGTCTGTGTATCCATGTAACCGCTGTCGGAAACAATAAACTTCACATTATCCGGACACTTTCCGCTCATCTGCAGAACGGTAGCGCCGCCCATGGAAAAGCCGTGCAGAATAATCTCTGTATCATCACCGAATTTTTCTTTCAGCCATTCTATCCAGCGCAGACAGTCCTGAGACTCAAAATAATCAAGTCCCACAAAGTGTCCTTCACTTTCACCGTGAGCCGTGTGGTCACAACAGAACATGTCTATGCCGCGGCTTTTATAGTAGTCATAGAATGTACAGGCTGTGTCTATATGCTCGGAGCGGTAGCCATGGATAATAAAGACTATCTTTTTGCCGTTAGAACCGTTGGGATAATAAAATCCGCTGAGTTCTTCACCGCGCTCTGAATTTATAGTGTATCTCTCGCAGGGAACTTGTTTAAACTTCTCAATCTCCATTTTCTTGTATTCATAATAGGGCTCGGTATGCCCCTTAGAATTAGAAAACAGAGAGAAAAGCTTTGAACCTTTGCGGCAAAAAATGTGCCTGTACAGCTCTTCGGTAAAAAAAGCCGCACCCAAAACAGAAATTGCTATTTTAGTTGATTTTTTCATTTTCATACCTCGTTATTTTACAGGTAGCACTGCGCCTACGCTTGCAAGCAAGGTACAGAAAGCTACGATTATTTGAAATGGGAGAGTGCCAAAAGAGCAAATAAGCTCAGATTTTCCAACTCGTTTTCGGGAGAGATTATAGGCAACGATTATGCCTATTCCGGTTACTACCTGAATAATACTTGCAAATCGGGTAAAGCCTACAAAACTCTGAAGACCGAAAAATGCGATGGCAAGACAGGGGACAGAGGCGCAAAGCCAACTGACTTTAAGACCCCACTTTGTCTGCTCATGGACTATATCACGGAGATTAAGGGTATTAGCCCAGAAAGAAGTGGCAAGAGCCAGAAGAGTAAAAACATAGCCTATAACGCTTACCCAGCCGCCAAGGTGATTTGCAAGGTCTACAAGAGCACCGTCTTCACTTATGGAGCTGCCGGCACCCAGCAGAGTCATAGTGGTTATAAGGAGAATAAGACCTGCATTTATGGCAAGACCCGAAGCAATAGAAGCCCGGATTTTTTTTACATCACCCTCAAGCCCCTTTACGACCTGCGGCGTGGACATAACAGCAGAGAGGGAAAAAGCTATCATGCTGTAAAGCGCCAGCGCATTGTTTATACCGTGCCAGCCGGTGGGCAGCGGACTCATGTCTGACATTAAGGTAGCAATTAAAAGAATACCCACAACACCTATCATAGAGCCTACGGCAATTTTTTCGCATATGCCTACAAGCTTCATTCCGATAAATACCACACCTGCACCCAGCACATAGAAGATTAACATACCTGCCCAGTCGGGGAGACCAAACCATGACCGAAACACGGCGGCGGCACCGGTAAGAAAAGCACTCACATTAAATACAACAGAAAGCCCGAGCATTCCAAATGCAAGCCATGTTAAAAT
>JAHHRS010000081.1 GCA_020025675.1 Oscillospiraceae bacterium | reverse complement strand
AATACAGAGCGCGTAACCGCAGGCGGAAAAATCAAAGGCTAAAGGCTGTATATCCGGATTTTCCGGATTTTTAAAATCTATTGCAATTATATTTCCAACGGAAGAGGCGGTCTGGTCCATAAGCCCGCAGGGCTTTCCGAAATATACATTTTCCGCATACTGACCTACCATGGCGATCTCAGCCGGGGTAAGACCCCATGAACCCATATAATTTATAATTACACCAATCAGCACCTCAAAAGCGGCGGATGAGGAAAGGCCGCTGCCCGGAAGCACATCAGAGCTAACATAGGCATCGAAGCCCGAAACGTGGAGGCCAAACTGTGAAAACCGGGCTGCAACCCCTTTTATAATAGATAAAGTAGTGCCGAATTCCTGCTCGTCAGGCTCGCCCGCAGGCAAAGATATTTCACACAAGGGATAGCCCTCAGAGAAAACCCGAATAATATCTTCACCGTTTGGAGCAACTGCTGCTTTGCTGTCAAGATTGACTGCAGCTGCAAGAACCAGTCCGCACTGGTGGTCAGTGTGATTTCCGCCCAGTTCTGTACGTCCGGGGGCGGAGAAAATCCATTTGGCATCTCTACCAAACAAATCTTTAAATTTTTTCTTTAAAGTGTTATACATAAAAATTACTCATCCTGTGGACGGTCTAAGGAGTATTCTCCCTTTCCCCGATTATATCACCCGATTTTTAATAAGACAAATAGTTTTATCCGGGAAAAAGGACTGTCAAATAATTGACAAGAACATACTATCTAAATTATAATGAAGTAAACTTTATACCATGAGGAGACTTTTATGGATCTGCAGAAATTAACAATAGGCCAGATGGCGGAACTTAACCATGTGTCCCAACAGACCCTGAGATTATATGACAGAGAAGGTCTTTTAAAGCCTCTGCTTACAGACAGGAACACAGGATACAGGTACTACCATATTATCCAGTCTGCACGGCTGGATTTTATACAGAATATGAAACTTTACGGTATGACTTTGCGTGAAATACGCTCACTTTTGGAGAACAGCGACCCTGAAAGCATTAAAATGACGCTGGAATCCCAAATAGAAAAAATTACAGATAAAATACAGCAGCTTCAACGCTCAAAAACAGCAATAGTAAGGACTATTGAAAATTACAAAAAATATGAAGCAACACCTAAAAACGGGGAGATTTTCCTTGAATTTATGCCTCAAAGAAAAATTTTCAGGTATAGCTGCGATATTAACTATTTTGACCAGAATGAGGGCGGCTACGAGTACATGCTCCGCCAGCTGAAAAAGCACATGACACTGAGCAATATACCTATCTCATATTTTACAAATACAGGTACAATTATAAGAAAAAAAGACCTTTTGGCCGGAAATATGTATTCAAATGAGGTTTTCCTCTTTATGGATGATTGGGAGGATGACGAGAGGATTGAAACCCTTCCTGCCGCTACCTATGTTTGCCTCTGCTCCGGGGATTTTTCCGAGGAAGAGGACAATGTCAGACGGCTTGTAGATTATGTATATGAACACGGATTTGGAATAGCAGGTGATTATTTATGCGAGGTGATGGTTGATTTCCCGATTCTGGATTCCAGCGCACGAAACATTTGTTATAAGACACAAATTCCGATAGAAAATTTTGGTAAGTATTAATAACAGAATATATATTGACTTTGAAGCAATAATAAACTTTATAATAGGCCACAGAAGGGATGTTAAAAATTTAACCCACTATAACGAATTAAATATACAGGAGGAATTATTATGGATCGTAAAATAAAAGTTTGCCAGTACGGAGCAGGAAAAATGAGCCGCTACCTTATGCGCTATGTTATAGAGCACGGCGGTGATCTGGTTGGAGCAATGTGCAGAAATCCCGGTCATATCGGAAAAGATGTTTCAGAAATAATAGGAGACGGGTTCCCGTACGTGGGAGTAACAGTAGAGTCTTCTGCCGATGCGGACAGGCTCTTGGGAGAATGGAAGCCGGATGTCTGCATAGTCGCTACCAGAAGCACTATGGCGGAGATTGAAGACATTTATGCCCTCTGCGCAAAACACGGCGTAAATGCTGTTTCCACATGTGAAGAGGCTCTTTATCCGTGGAACTCATCTCCGGCAATCACTGAAAGGCTGGATAAACTTGCAAAAGAAGGAAACTGCACTCTTACAGGAGTGGGCTACTGCGACCTTTATTGGGGTACTCTCGTCACAAATCTTGCAGGTTCTTCCAATAAAATAACCACAATCGAAGGAAGCTCTTCCTACAATGTAGAGGACTACGGCCTTGCTCTTGCAGAAGGTCACGGCGCAGGTCTCAGCGTTGAGGAATTTTATAAGACCATCGGTCAGTATAACGAGACACCTTCCGATGAAATGAAGAGACTTGTTGAGAGCGGCGAATATGTGCCCTCTTATATGTGGAACCAGAACGGCTGGCTGTGCAGCAAGTTGGGTCTCCATGCAGTATCTCAGACCCAGAAATGCATACCCTGTGTTGACAAGGAAGACTTAGAGTCTGAGACTTTAGGCATGGTGGTAAAAGCCGGAGACGTTACCGGTATGCGGGCCATTGTTACTACTGAAACAGAAGAAGGGATTACCCTTGTGACTGAGTGCATCGGTAAAATATTTAATAAGGATGAGTTTGACAGAAACGTATGGACTATCCATGGAGAGCCTGAGACCACCTGCATAGTCAATAAGCCTGCCACGGTTGAACTTACTTGCGCTACTCTTGTGAACCGTATACCTCAGCTTATAGACGCGCCGGCAGGATATATAACTACCGATAAATTCCCCTATAACCGCTTTATGATAAAGCCCATGAACGAATATGTCCTGACAAAGGAATAAAAGACAAATCGGCCGCAGTCATTGGACTGCGGCCGATTCGTATAGACATGATTACTTTTTTTAAAATTCTGAATTTCATCCCATCATTAATCCAGAATTTAATATAAATTTTAAAAGCTTTATAAAAAATTATTTGTAGAAAGAGGTATTGGTTTAGCCCAAATGGCAAAAAATTTAAGGAGTGTGACGCAGCGGGGCATTTATCCCCCCAGCGCCTAAAAGTTTCCGATTTATACCGTTTCGGCTCCGAGAGCACGACATGCGGCTTCCTCATCAGGGCCGGGAGCTTCAGTACAAATATAGGTGTCGATTATATGGCAGGGGGCGGCTTCTTTCCAGTTTCGCATCCATTCGCCGTCTCCCCATCCATAGGAGCCGAACAGAACTACTTTTTTACCCTCCAGTGAGTTTTTAACACTGTCCCACACAGGCTCAAACTCGGAGTCCTCAAGATTCTCACTGCCCATTGCAGGGCAGCCGAAGGCAATTCCTGTATATTCGGAAAGTTTGGATGGATCAAATTCGGAGACACTGAAAACATCGGCAGCAGCGCCGGCTTCTCTTGCACCCTTGGCAACTTCCTCAGCCATTGCCTCAGTATTTCCCGTGTTGCTCCAATAAACAACTGCGGTTTTAGACATAATAAAACTTCCTTTCTTCTATAAAAATGCAAAATTATATATTATTAACCGGCTGAAGTCAGCCGATAAATATCTGTTCCGTTTTCGTAGCGACGACAGCAGGATGCCGTACATTTGGAAAAGAGCTCAAAGATTAGTTTGGCTCTATCAATATTGTTATATGCTTTCCAAATACCTACACATGGACAATCTGCCCCCTTTTTATCAATAAAACACTGAATATCGTCCAGAGGATAGCCTAAAAATACTCCTATTTCATGGGGAAAATTACTGAGAAGAAGCCTGCTTTTCAAATAATTTAAACAGCCGTTTACAGAAAAGTCTTTGTAGCCGTATTTTGCCAAAAAATTCTGTACAGAACTGCGGGAAAGAAGGCTTGCCAGCTGTTTAAGTCTGTAAACATATATTAGGGCGGTCTTGGCGGTTAGTTTTAAGACAATTACATGAACGCCTTTGGAACGCAGAAGACTGTCTTGGGCTTCGATAAATTCACGCAATTCTTCTTCACCGTTGTATTTTTGAGCTACAAGATTTCCCACTTTCACTCCGGATAATGTGGGAGCACAATTGTAAACAATAAAGTCGGTAGACATGATGAGACCTCTCTTAGAACTTTGAGTTAGCCACCTCTAACCAAGCGGAAAAAATTTATTGCCCTGCTGAGAGCAATAACAGTTAGATACATCTAACTGAGGAAATAGTACCATATCTGCCAATGGATGTCAATACAAAAATGAAAAAATAAATTAACGAAGGGCGTAAATCTTATACGTCTTAAATACACACGGTTGTATATTATTACCTTTTGCAGTATAATAAAGCTGAAATTATGAATTTATACACGTAAAAACTCATTTTTGCTGATTGGAGGAAATTTGTGCGCGCACCGGAAACTTTTGAAGGGCAGCTGTGGAGATATGCTTTGCCAAGCATGTTCAGTCAGCTTTTAAACAGCGTTTTTATTATTGTAGACGGATATTTTATAGGTCAAAATCTGGGAGATTCAGGCCTTGCTGCCATAAATGTGGCATGGCCTTTGGTGGCACTCATTCAGGCGGTAGGTCTGGCAGTTGGTATTGGCGGATCTGTACGTATGTCCATCGATATGGGCAGAGGCGAAAAATATGAGGCTCAAAAGGAGCGAAGACATGCCGTATTTATGCTTGTAATGACCTCCGTTATAATGGGTATGGGACTGTATCTGATTTATCCCTATGTATTGCCTTATCTGGGAGCAAAAGGGGAATTATATCCGCTTACGGCTGAATATATCAGGGTGGTTTGTATTTTTGCTTCATGTCAGGTGTTTACCACCGGCCTTCTTCCGCTTTTGAGAGGGGACGGACGCACCATAACTGCAATGGGCCTTACGGTAATGGGAATTTTGGGTAATATTTTGCTGGACTGGTTTTGCATACAGCGTTTAAATATGGGAATGAAGGGTGCGGCGCTGGCTACGGCAGTTTCACAGGCCGCCTGTGCTGTGCCGGCTTTTATATTAGTTATAAAAGGTCATGAAAAAATAGTGAATTTCCGCTTGGAGCCAAAGCGTATTCTTGGAATACTGCGTAACGGGTGCTCAGCCTTCGGTCTTTCCATTTCCGACAGTATACTGATACTTATGAGCAATCTTCAGGCATTGCGCTATGGAGATACAGAAGGTGTAGCTATATATGCGGTACTAAGCTATGTTTTGGGAAGCGTTATTCCGCTGGTGTCAGGCGTAGGCAACGGAATACAGCCCCTTTTGAGCAAAGCCTATGGAGCAGGCGATAGAAAGGCAGTTGAAAATTTGCGGAGGAAGGGTGTTTCTTTGGCTGTTTCGGCGGCTCTTTTATGCAGCGTCGCGGCATGGCTGCTCCGTGATGAAATGCCGCTAATTTTTGGCGCCGGTCAATCTGCAGCCGCACAAGTGTCGGATACTATGTGGACACTTTCTCTGGCATTTCCATTTATGGCTATTGTACGCTTTTTGTGCAGTTATTTCTGTGCTCTGGGCCTGCCGGCGGAAAGCTCCGTTCTTGCATACGGTGAGCCTCTGGTGGCACAGCCTTTGCTGCTGTTTATGCTGCCGATGTTTATGGGGCTGAAAGGCGTATGGGTGTCTTATCCGGCAGCCGTGATATTAATGAGTTTCATTGCTGTTCTTCTTATGAAAATTTCAGGCCGCCGTATGGCACATGAGTTATGAAAGCATAGAGAAAATTAAGAATAGTAAGTGCATAAAAAACTACCGGACCTAAAAAGTCCGGTAGTTTAGAGGCTGTCGAAAAACTCCTTCGGAGGTTTTCGACAAAGAGCTACGGTCTGAGCA
>JAHHRS010000080.1 GCA_020025675.1 Oscillospiraceae bacterium | reverse complement strand
CTGAAATTAAAAAAACTCAGCCAAAGCCTGCCCGCAAGAAATCTTCTTCCAAAAAAAAGAAAAAATCAGGCAAAAAAAAGAGGTAATTGACTAATTTCTCATAGCGCTGTCCCAAGCCGCCGGTGACAGCGCAGGGTTAAGGCATAGCCATGCGCGGCAGAAAAGGAGAATTTTCATGAAAAAAGAATTCAAGGAAATGCTTAAAGAACGGGGAAGAACCGAGCTGCCCGCAGTTTTGCTGGTAGCGGCCGAATGTGCGCCCCTTGCCAAAACCGGCGGCCTTGCCGATGTTGTGGGTACGCTTCCAAAAGAGCTTAAAAAGCTGGGCATTGATGCCAGAATAATGATACCTTATCACCGTGTCATAAAGGAAAAGTACGGGGATAAGACGGAGCATATGTTCCACTTCTTTGCAAAGCTGGGCTGGCGCTGCGAGTATGCAGGTATTGAAAAACTGGAACTTGACGGGGTTACAATCTACCTTGTTGATAACGAGCACTACTTCGGCGACCGCATATATCTGGGAGACCAGCCGGAGGGCGAGCAGTACGCTTTCTTCCAGAGAGCCGTGCTGGACGCCATTCCAAACCTTGACTTCACTCCCGATATTGTCCACTGCAACGACTGGCACACCGCCATGATTCCAATGCTTGGCAAAACTCAGTACCACGGCGGTATGCAGGAGGGACTCCGCTATCTGCTCACCATTCACAACATAGCGTTTCAGGGCAAGTTCGGCTTTGACTATGTGCAGGATCTTCTGGAGGTTGAGGATAAATACAACACTCCCGAATTTATGGAGCTTAACGGCTGCGCCGATTTTCTCAAGGCGGGCTGCGTTTTTGCCGACCGCATAAACACCGTCAGTCCCAGCTATGCAAATGAAATTAAAATGCCATACTACGCCGAGGGGCTGGAAGGAATACTTAATGCCCGCTCCGCTCAGCTCACCGGCATTATAAACGGCATTGACAAGAAGGTTTATAACCCCCACTCAGATCCCGTTCTGCCTGCCCGTTATGACAGAGGACATCTTAAAGGCAAGGCTCAGTGCAAGCGTGCTTTGCAGGAGCAGATGGGTCTTGAACAGAGAGAGGATGTGCCGCTGATTGCCATGGTCACAAGAATGACCGAGCAAAAAGGCTTTGACCTTGTTATGCATGTTTTGGACGATATGATGCGGGGAGAAGACATGCAGTTTGTACTGCTTGGTACAGGGGATGCCAAATTTGAAAACTTTATGCGTGAGGCTGAAAACCGCTGGAAAGGCAGGCTTTGCGCCTACATCGGCTACAATGAGGCCATATCTCATCTGGTTTATGCCGGTTCTGACTTTTTCCTTATGCCCTCCCGCTTCGAGCCCTGCGGACTGAGCCAGATGATAGCCATGCGCTACGGTTCATTGCCCATCGTCCGTGAAACCGGCGGCCTTCGTGACACCGTTCATCCCTATAACCAGTACACCGGTGAGGGAAACGGCTTCTCCTTTGCAAACTTCGACGCATGGGAGATGCGTGCCACTATCCACAACGCTCTCCAGTGCTACTACAAGGAGGACGTTATGCAGGGGCTTATAAGCCGTGCAATGCAGGCCGATTTCGGCTTTGAAAATTCTGCTATGGAGTATGCGAGACATTATATATGGATGCTTTAAGTAAAAAAAATCAAAATGATTATACCTCTGCCGGAATAAATCCTCCGGCAGAGGCCGATTACGGCGGGGAGACGGGTGCATTTTATCCGGCTCCCGCTTGCTTTCCTCCGGCGGGGGCTTTCAGGAGAGAATATACAGTCTATTTCGGAGGCTCTTACAGGGAAAACTGGTCAGACGACTATGTGCTGTCCATAAGCTATGAGTATCGGCGGGGGGTTCAGGCCGCTTTTGAAAACGGCGAATGGAAGGCTGTGGGCGGTGACAGGGAACTCAACGAGCTTTTAAATTCAGATCACTGTCCCAGACTTACAAAACAGTATTTTCAGGCCGCTGCCTCCGCTCTTGCCGCTACTGTGGAGTGCGAGGAAAGCGGAATGGATATGGATAAGCTTAACGAGTGCGTGAGTAAAACCTTAAACCCCATTGCTGCACCGGAGCTTATGCGTATACTGATGGACGACTACTGTTTTCAGATGTATGAGGCTTACGACACTGTTGCACGGTGCTGTGATTTGAGCCTTAAGGATATTGACAGGGAAGAGCTTTATAAACTCCAGCCAAGAACGGCTAATGTGGTTACCTTAATCGAAAATTGCAGGGAAAATACTCTTTCCCTCCTTCACGACGCCCGCTATTCCCAGTTCAGAGCACCTTTCGGAGCGCTGCCTGAGGGCAGCTCCCTCCACCTTGCTTTTCAGGTTCTGGGCGGCAAGCCCGTGGCTGCATTTTTAAATCTCTACGGTGAGAATTTTAAGGCTCAATACCCTATGGAAAAATCAGGGGATATGTATTCGGTCAGCATTAAAGTGCCCGAAAAACCCGGCGCAATGTGGTATAACTTTAAGATAAGCGACGGCGAGGGCAGCCACTGGCTGTGCCCCGACGATAGCGGATATTCGGGACAGGTTTTCAAAAGCGAGCAGGGAAGTTTTCGCCTTACGGTGTATAAAAAGGACTTTAAAACTCCCGACTGGGCAAAAACTGCGGTAATGTATCAGATATTTCCCGACCGCTTTGCCCTTTCCCATGATGACACGGCGAAAAAGGGCATTGAATATCACATAAATTTAGGCCAGACTCCTGAGCTTCACGAGAGCACCGTGGAGCCGCCCCGATATTTGCCCAGACCTTTTGAGCTAAATTACAGCCCCGATGATTTCTACGGCGGCACTTTAAAGGGCATTGAGGATAAACTGCCCTATATTAAAAGCCTTGGTGTGAGCCTGATTTATCTAAACCCAATATTCGAGGCTCGCTCCAACCACCGCTACGACACCTCAGACTATAAAAAAGTTGACCCTATTCTGGGCACTAATGAGGATTTTCAGGAGCTGTGCCGCAAGGCGGATAAACTGGGTATTCGCATTATACTTGACGGAGTTTTCTCCCACACGGGAGCGGACAGCATATATTTTAACTCCTACGGCAGTTACCCCGATGCCGGCGCATGTCAGGGACAGAATTCCCAATTTTACCCATGGTATGATTTCAGCCGCTTTCCTGAGGAATATCGCTGCTGGTGGGGATTTAAAGATTTGCCGGAGGTTGAGGAACACAACCGTGAATGGCAGAACTATGTGATAAAAAATGAGGACAGCGTCTGCAAAACATGGATAAACCGCGGCTCCTCAGGCTGGCGGCTGGACGTTGCAGACGAACTGCCTGACGATGTGCTCAGCCTTATAAGAACCGCCTCCAAAGAGGCAGACCCGGAGGCCTTTGTTCTTGGCGAGGTTTGGGAAGATGCGGTACTGAAGGAGAGCTACGGAGAGCGGAGAAATTACGCCCTGGGCTACTCTCTTGACAGCGTTATGAACTACCCCTTCCGCAGTGCTGTTCTTGATTTTATCCACAAAAAGACCGACGCTTTCGACCTGAGAGATTTTCTCATCTCCCAGCACATGAATTACCCTCTGCCCATGTACTACTGCCTTATGAACCTGTTAGGCTCTCATGACGTGGTGCGTCTCCGCTCAGCCATTGCAGTTGACGCAGATTACGGGGAAATGTCAAGAGAGGAACAGCTTAAAATTCAATTCGACGATGAGGCGCTTAATAAAGCGGTGGAGCTTGAAAAACTCTGCGCCGCAATTCAGTATGCCATACCCGGAATTCCAAGCCTTTACTACGGCGATGAACAGGGAATGAAGGGAGTGTCCGACCCGTTTAACCGTGAATTTTTCAGGGAAGAGGACTGTGGCCTGTACCGCTGGTACAGCTCACTTGCTGAATTCAGAAACAAAAATTCAGCTATGAGTTTGGGTCAGGTGCAGTTTATGGCACCGTCCGAAGATATTCTTCTTGTGCTCCGCTGGAACCATATGGGAAAGGACGCTTTCGGCAAAGCCGCGGGACGGAACGCCTGCCTCTGCGTTATAAACAGAGGAGAGGAGAGAGCCGAATTTGAAGCGGACTGTTCCGCCGCCGGTATAGGCTTTTACAGAGGATATATAGAGGGCTGTTCTGCAAAATATATAAAGCTTAAATAAATAAGCCCTTGGAATAAGAAAAATTTTGCGGGTGTGACATGGTCACGGATTATTTATAGCGAAAGAGTTAATATTTAAATATAACTGATAATTTATAATTGAAACTACATTATAAAGGAGCTTACGCTATGAAAAAAATCCTTATTGTGGGCGGTGTGGCCGGCGGTGCTTCTGCAGCGGCAAGACTGAGAAGACTGGACGAGGAGGCTCAAATTATTGTTTTTGAGCGTTCCGGCTATGTTTCTTACGCTAACTGCGGCCTGCCCTACTATGTGGGCGGTGTGATTGAGGATAAAAATGAGCTCAGTCTCCAGACTCCCCGCAGCTTTCAACGCAGATTCAGAATTGATGTTCGGGTAAAGCACAATGTTCTCTCTATCGACAGGGTCAATAAATCCCTGAAGGTTCAGAACCTTGAAAGCGGAGAGATTTACGAGGAAAGCTACAATAAGCTCATTCTCTCTCCCGGCGCAAAGCCTGTGGTTCCAAGCCTGCCGGAAATTGACGGGGATAATATTTTCACCCTGCGCACTGTTGAGGACAGCCTTAAAATCCGTCAGTATATTGTGACTGCAAAGCCTGAATCCGCAGTAGTTGCAGGCGGCGGCTTTATTGGTATTGAAACTGCCGAAAATCTTCGTAAGATGGGCATTGATGTAACCATTGTTCAGCGTCCTAAGCAGGTTCTCAAAACGCTGGATGCAGACATGGTATCCTTTGTTCACGCAGAGCTGAGAAAAAACGGGGTGAAGCTCCGCCTTGGAAGTGCCGTTGAAGGCTTTAGGCATGAAAACGGCAAAATTTACACTATGCTTAAAGATGAAGAGCCTGTTAAGTCAGACATGGTTATTTTAGCAATCGGTGTAAGTCCTGACACTGTTCTTGCAAAAGAGGCGGGACTGGAGCTTGGAGTTAAGGACAGCATTGTTGTGGATGAGCACATGCGCACCTCCGACCCGGACATTTACGCAGTAGGGGATGCGGTGCAGGTGGGCCATCTGGTAGGGGATTATGACACGGTTATTCCGCTTGCAGGCCCTGCCAACAAGCAGGGACGGATTGCCGCCGACAACATCTGCGGCATTAACAGCCGGTACAAAGGCACTCAGGGTTCTGCCATTGTGAAAGTTTTTTCTCTCACTGCCGCCTCCACAGGCTTAAACGAGACAGAAGCAAAGAACGCAGGCATAGAGTACCAGCGTGTTGTTCTCTCTCCGCCCTCACATGCAGGCTACTATCCGGGGGGAAAGGTGCTTACCTTAAAGATGCTCTACGCAATGGACGACCTTCGTGTGCTGGGGGCTCAGATTGTAGGCTATGACGGTGTGGATAAACGCATTGACGTTTTGGCTACCGCTATTCGCTGCGGAATGAAAGCGCCTGAACTCAAGGAACTTGAACTTGCCTATGCCCCTCCCTTCTCCTCCGCCAAAGACCCTGTAAACTTTGCAGGCTATATGGCTGAAAACATAAAGCTTGGCCTTGTAAAGCAGTTTCACTGGCAGGATATGGAAAAACTTCCCCGTGACGGCTCAGTTACTCTTCTTGATACCCGCACTCCCATGGAATATGCAGGGGGTCATGCACCTGATTTTGTGAATATTCCTGTTGACGAGCTTGCAGATAGAGTGGGCGAGCTTGACAAAAATAAGCCTGTGTACATTATGTGCCAGAGCGGGCTGAGAAGTTACATTGCCTGCCGCTTTCTCACCCAGAAGGGTTT
>JAHHRS010000008.1 GCA_020025675.1 Oscillospiraceae bacterium | reverse complement strand
TGCGGGCATGATGGAATTGGTAGACATGCGAGATTTAGGTTCTCGTGCAGAGATGTGTTGGGGTTCGACTCCCCATGCCCGCACCAGATCGGAGCAGGCTTTGGGTAGCTTGCTCCGTTTTTTGTGCAAGGGTTCAGATTTCATTCATTGTCTGAACCAGCGTATAAGACCGGCTGCAGTGACACTTTGAGCGGTGTACAGGCTGCATACTGTAAGCCTTTGGTCATTATGTCCCAAAACTATGACGCTAAGCAGATAAAATCTTAATTTATTCTGTATATTTTAACTAAAACATTGACAACAGTAAAATGCGGTGATACTGTAAAAGCAGGAATTAATAACTTTAAAATTATAGAACGAAAAAATTTCTTTAAAAGGAAGGTGATTAAAATAGACGCTTTCGAGTTTGATGACTATGATCCGCTTGCAGATTCAGAGATTTACAGCCGCAGTGACTACCGTGATTCATATGCGCCGTTTCATTTTGACGACTACATACCGTGTGAAGCTGAAGAAACCCTTGATCCCTCATATGCTGAGATTTTTTGCAGATGTGTAGATGAAGAAACGGCTGAAAAGTTTTGCGGCTTTCAGTTTTAAAATAGCAAATAAAAAAATTACGGGTATATAAGATGCATTTTCGCCCAGAGACTGAAAATATGCAATATAAAAATGACATAGCATGAAAAAACGCAGTAACATCTAAGTTACTGCGTTTTTTACGTATACAATGTCCCTTAACAACGATTAGGCACGATAAATATTATTTAATAAAACCCTTAATTTAAACAACGGTATATTTGTTTGCACAGATATGCGTTAATTTATTCGTTGAATAAAGGGCAATTCCGTGATATGTTATAAAAAGAAAACAGGAGGTAAGCTTATGAAAATAATGATTGCATCAGATCTTCACGGATCTGCATACTATACAAGCAAACTTTTAGAGGCTTTTGAGAGAGAAAAACAAGAAAAATTGCTTCTTTTAGGGGATATTCTATATCACGGCCCGAGAAATGAGCTGCCCCGTGATTATTCGCCGAAGGACGTTATTTCAATGCTCAATCCTTTAGCAAAAAAGATTTTATCTGTGCGGGGAAATTGTGATGCCGAAGTGGATCAAATGGTTCTGGATTTTCCTGTGATGGCTGACTACTGCGTTATGTTCGAAGCAGGAAAAACTATTTATGCAACCCATGGACATGTATTCGGAGAGAATAATCCGCCAAAATTGCAAAACGGCGATATTCTTCTGGGCGGACATACACATATTCCTGCCTGCGTAAATCATGGTTATTGGTACTTAAATCCCGGTTCTGTGTCTCTTCCTAAGGACAAAAGCTGGCATGGATATATTGCTTTTGAAAATGGTATTTTCGTTTGGAAAGACTTTGACGGAGCTATCCGTATGCGCTGGGATACAGAGAATGATAAGCCGACTTGTACAGACTGAGTAAAGGTTCATCTTAGCCCCATATTAGACAATTTAGCTCCGGTGCACAGTTTGAGCAAAACGGGAGTTTCAGGTTGTTGACAAATTGTACCGGTCAATTTAAAATATTTATTAACTTATTTATCAATACTGCTATTTCAAAAGAGATGTAATTTATATGAGCAATTCAAAAAATTCTGCCGCTTTCCGAGTTATAAGGCGGCTTGTACTGACCTTCTACGGAAGGTATGAATTAGTCGGCATAGAAAATCTTCCGAGAGAGCCGGCCATTATCGTTGGTAATCACTCCCAGATGCACGGCCCTCTTGCGTGTGAATTGTTTTTTCCCGGTGAGCGCCGTATCTGGTGTGCAGGTCAGATGATGAACGCAGACGAGGTGCAGGAATATGCTTATAAGGATTTCTGGCCTTATAAGCCGAAGCATATTCAGTGGTTTTATAAGCTCCTGTCCTATGCAATCGTACCTTTATCTGTGTGTATCTTTAATAATGCTCACACTATCGGTGTTTACCATGATACAAGGATAATAAGCACATTCAGAAATACAATCAGGGCTATGGAGAACGGCGAGAATATAATAATTTTCCCTGAGCATGACCGGAAATATAATCACATTTTATGTGACTTTCAGACGAAATTTGTGGATACAGCACGGTTCTATTATAAAAAGACAAAAAAAGAAGTTTCCTTTGTTCCTATGTACATTGCGCCTAAGCTAAAAAAGATGTACCTTGGTAAACCAATTCAATTTAACCACGGTGTGCCGATAGAAGAGGAGCGAAACAGAATATGCCATTATCTTATGGAACAGATTACGGATATTGCCTGTACCTTGCCGGAACATACGGTAGTGCCCTATCTAAATATATCTCCTAAACTGTATAATACAAATATAGCAGGAGGTCACAGGGCATGAAAAAAGAGGCTGTTAGTTACGCGGGCTTCCGGCTGTCAAAGCTAAACACACCGGAATTTTCTCATTTGAAGCTGCTTTTGGGCTGGGTTGTATATTTTGTTTTTTATTTTCTCACTGAAAATCTGATACCGGCAGAGAAATGCCACCTGATGCACTGCTGGCTGGATGATGTTATTCCATTCTGCGAATATTTCTTTATTCCTTATACATTCTGGTATATTCTCATAGTAATATCTCTGCTGTATTTTTTAAGGTACAATGTGGACAGCTTCAAAAAGCTTCAGACTTACATAATAATAACTCAGATTGTTGCAATGGCTGTCTATATTATATATCCGTCTCGGCAGGAGCTCAGACCGGTTATGTTTGAGCGGGATAATTTCTTCACTCACCTGGCGGCGCTTATATATTCTATTGATACAAATACGGGTGTCTGCCCCTCACTGCATGTGGCCTACTCGCTGGGAATTGCATCGGTATGGCTGAAAGAAAAGGACGTCTCATGGCTCTGGAAGGGCTTTGTAACCGTTGCAGTAATTCTCATTTGTTTATCCACCATGTTTGTAAAGCAGCATTCTACGGTTGATGTTTTAGCTGCAATACCCCTTGGATTGCTTGCAGAATTCATTGTTTACAAAGATTTCTATATTAAAAAATTCAGAAAAGTCCCTGAAATGCAATAGAAGGATGAGGTGAAAGTATGTTTGGGAAAAGAGCCGACGGAACAGCAAATAAGAGAATTGACCCAATAGTTAGAATGACCCCTGTTGTAATGAACCAGCGATGCGATGCACAGGTATTTCTTAAAGCCGAAATAGATTATGACGCTATGACAGCTTATATTCGCAGAAAAAAGGCAGAGGGAATAAGACTTACCCGAATGAATCTTGTGGTGTCAGCGATTATGATGACTCTGAAAAAATACCCGGAGCTAAACCGTTTTATAATGAGCAGGAAAATTTACGACAGAAATGAAATTTCTATTTCCTATACCGTGCTCAAAGAGGATTTAAAAACAGAGGCTACTATAAAAACCTGCTTTTCTCTTGATGAAAACGCAAATATTTTTGAAGTTGCAGAAAGAATGCAGAAGCAGATTGCAGAAAATAAAACTGTGGAACACGAAAACTTTACCGATAAGCTTGCAGGATTTTTCCTGTCTATCCCCGGCTTTTCGAAATTTGCCTTTGCGATTATAAAGGGGCTTGATAAAATTGGACTGCTGCCAAAGGCTGCTCTTGCCGCAAGCCCTTTCCATACCAGTACATATATTACAAATACTGCTTCTATCAGGCTGGGCTATGTCTATCATCATATATATAATTTCGGCACTACAAGTATATTTATCTCCATGGGGCAGAAAGAGGAGCGGCTTTATATGGATTCCGCAAATAAAGTTGCCGTAAAAAATATCATTCCCTTTGGATTTACGATAGATGAGCGAATTTGCTCCGGAGCTGAATATGCCAAGGGTCTGATTTATATGCAGCAGCTTCTTAATCATCCTGAACTTATGGAACTGGATGAAGACGTAAGAAAGTATTCAGATTAAGTTTAAATGCTAAAAAAAGAGACACGATGAAGTGTCTCTTTTTTATGTATAAAATTTTTAGGATGCCTTCCAATATATCCATGCAGCCTTTGTGTAAACTGCGTCTGCAAATTTTCCGTTTTGGTTGCAGAGTTTTAATACAGTGCTCAGCGCACGGTCAAAGTCCTCACCGCTGTCACAGCCTGCAAATCCTGCGGCGGCTTCCTGAGGAGTTCTGAGATCTTCCCAATTATAATCAACAAACTGAACATCGGGAGAAAATCCGGCTTCTTTAACAAGGGCCGTAAAATCCTCCACGTCTTTCCTGAGCTTTTCTGAATTCTTGGAATGAGCGGGATGGGAGCCGCTGAGACGGTAGTATTCGTCTCTTATAGGCTGAGACCAGTCCGCAAAACGGCTTACAAAACAAAATCCGGTAGTAATAGCACTCATTTTCTGTATGGTTTCAATATCATGGATTGCAGGAGACATTGTGGAGATTGATAAATCAAAACCGGGCTTTAAAATTTGGTGTTCTGGGCTTATATCGTTGAAGTCGCATTGCAAGAAAGCACACGGACTGTTAAACAAACTCATGTTTTCCTGTGCATGTCTCAGCATTTCTTCGGAAATATCTGTCAAAGTCACATCACAGCCCATTTCTGCAAAATAAGTGCCGTATTTTCCTACACCGCAGCCAATGTCTATTACTCGATTTCCGGGACGTAAACCGAGTTTACTGCAGAAAAAATCCATAAGTTTTATGTTATATTCACTTTTTCCTGCTGTTTTAAATACATGCTGATATTTTGAGGCTTCCTTATCCCAATTTACTTCCACTGTTCTTCACCTCCAATATACTTTAGTTTATTCTATCAGCAAATTTCTCTTCTTACAAGTCCCCCTACGGGGATTAAAGAAGATGCGGAAATATTCAGAGCGTGCAGGTGGTAAGCCTAGAAAATTTAGAAGCGGAGATTGGAGTCAGGGCATAAATGCTTAATATATTTTAAGTAATTTGCTTTGAAATGTATAAAAACTGTCTATATATCCCCCTTGGGGACTTTCAAATATTCGGATAACATGGTAATATTAAAAATAAGCACTGTTCAGGTTGAAGGTAAGCCTTGGGATGCTTTAAACGCAAAAAAACATTGCGGAAACATACAATTTTAAAAGCCACGTATATGAGCATGGAGGCATGATTTGTGTTATGCCGATGAAACAGAGATGAACATGTAAAAAAATACAGTAAAGGCGGATCAATAATGAAAGATATACATGAAATTTATAACGAAGCAGCTAAACTTCACGGACACTGCTGCCCGGGTCTTGCAATAGGCGTGAGAGCAGCGGTGGAAGCAGAGCGGATTTTAGACTGTGATTGCAAAAATAATAAGGATTTATTCTGCATATATGAAAAGGCTGCCTGCTGGCTTGACGGTATACAATGGGTATTTAATACCACTCTGGGCAAGGGAAATATAATAGGAAATATTCAGGATGAAGCAGCCTTTAATTTCTATGACGGTCAGACCGGAAAAAGCGTGAGACTTCTTTATAAGAGCCCGAACAAGGGCTTGAGCCGCCCTGAAATGACAGAATACATTCTGACAGGACCCTTTGAGGAACTTTATGAGCAGGGAGATGTTAAGTTCCCTTGTCCTGCAAGAGACTGAATTTTACAGGCATTGTAAAATAAATCAATGGGATACATGTTTTTAACCTCCCAATATTGACAGTGTTCGGTAAAGTAGATATAATTTACCTATATTATTGGTATTTAATTTACCGTATTAACACAGAAATCTATTTTTAGGAGGAATAACATGTCAATTCGTGAAATATCATTTCCATCCGCCAACGGACGGGACACCATTAAAGCCTGGTCATACAGCCCTCTGGGGGAACCCAAGGGTATAATCCAGCTGGTGCACGGCTACGGTGAGCATTCACGCCGCTATATGCACATGATAGTCAAATTCCAGCAGGCAGGTTATGTTGTATATGCAGACGACCATCTGGGTCACGGTAAAACCGGAGTTGACAGCGGTACTTTAGGCGATCCCCATTCAGGCGGCTATGAAACTTATCTTAAAGACGAAAAAAGTCTGCATGATATAGCAGTAAGTGATTATCCCAATCTGCCCTTTATGATGTTCGGCCATAGCTGGGGTTCATGTATTGCAAGAGCATATGGGGCTCTGTATGGTGAGGATGTAAAGGCACTTTTGCTCTGCGGCCTCTGTTCTCAGTTTAAGGGCTGCGAGATAGAATATAATGACCCGGAGTTCCGCAAAGCTTATGAAACTGACCCATATCAGCCGGCAGGGGAGTGGTTTGATAAGGTTTTCACAGGCATGGTTGACAGAGTGGAAAATCCTAACGGCCCTGCCGACTGGATTGCAAATGACCCTCGTATTGTAGCTGATCACGCAGCAGATATGTTCAATTCCTTTAACACAACACTTGAGCTAACATGGGACTTTGTACAGCTGTACCATTTTATAGAAAGTCCTGAATGGGCTCCTATGGTTGCAAAAAATATACCTGTCTATCTTATTTCAGGCGATCAGGACCCCTGCGGCAACTACGGCGAAGGTCTTTATCATGTGGCAAATATGCTTGCCGAAAGCGGCCATAAAATTACTGTTCATGCCTATTCAGGTTACAGACATGAGATACATAACGAGCTTGCAATCAGAGATGAAGTGGTTGACGGACTTATCGAGTTTGCAAATTCCGTTCTTGCCCAATAAGTCAATAAAAAGCTCTAAATTCCATTGCCATATCTAACAATTTGAAAAAATAGGACGCCGTTTTGCGGCGTCCTATTTGCATATATAAAAAAGATTTCAGGCATATTTGATTTTTAATCCATACAGAAATTTCAGCCTGCAGCCCAGCCTGCCGCTAACAGCACCTGTGCGGATATGTATGTAAACATGACTATAAAATTAAGCATGGAACTTTCTTTTTTCTTTACAAATATCATCTGGCTTAAAATCCCGTCTGAGACAAGAAATAGGCTTGCACCCAAAAATGACATGGCTTTTCTGAAATCCGGAGCACTTATCAGCACTAATAAACTTAAGGCACTTAGCGATGAAAGAGCCAGCATGTACATAAATGAGGGGATTCGCAGGGCCGACGGTATTTCCTTTCTGGTCTTGAGGTAGATGAAGAACGAGCCGGAGAAATAAATAAGGGCAATAAAAATCATCCAAAATACAGAGGTGCTGATTTCATATGCTTTAAATATGTAAGTAAGATAACAGAGGTGCCCCAGAAAGAAGAACAGAACACCAAGAAGGAAAGAACCTTTTTTCAGCGGCCACAGCAGCGCTATATCGCCCAAGCCGCCTAAAAGAATACCTGCAAGGACGAGATAGGAGGGCCGATCTGCAAAAATTACCCAGCATATGCCCAATAAAGGCATTAGGAATGGTTTGCTGATCATTCTCATCTTTTTCTTTTCTCGCAGACAACTATACAGATGCAAAACACTTGTAAGGAAAAGAATGGTGGGGAAAAGAACTTCTGTCATGACAATCCTCGCTTTATTAACTTATTTTGGAGCATGTAACATTAAAATAAATATACTTTTTATAAAGCGGTATGTCAATATGATTTTTTGCAAAATGTAAAGTTTTTTATTAAAGCTTATATATTTTTATATTAATTATTCACAAAAATCACATGCCAAACACGCTGACTTATATTCTGCCCCCGGCTTTACATCATGAAACAGGGGGCAGAAAAAGTCCAAAGCTTGGGGGGTAAAAACTGAAAAACGCAAAAATTGCCAATAAAATTGCAACTGTTAAAATGGAAATTACCTGAGAAAAAGTACAGCAGTTATCAGAGCTTGTGCATAGGCTGCGATAGGAATAATAATAAGAAAATAAGACCCCGACTATAAAGGTTCCAATATCTAAGACTAAGTAATTATCCCCGATAATTCCGGTATAGGTGTAAAAAACAGTGATAATTGTCAGCATACCCAGCAGAACAGATCGTACTTTTATACTCCAAAAACATTTGATATTTTTACCGTAAAGAAAATATTCAATTACAGAAAACAAAGTAAAAGGGAAAAATAAAAGCTTTAAATGTTCCCAGGTGCTTTCGCTGACGGCACTGAAAATGGCGGTAAAATTACTCTGCCCGCTCCATTCCCACACAAAATGAAGAAGGCTTCCTGCAATTAAGGTAAAGACTGCACCTGTTATATGAATTGATTTTAAAGAATACATTTTAGTCTCCTGAAACTTTAGTATTTTATTATATATGCAGCATAAGCTTCGAATATGCGGAAATTATATGGCTTTTCCGAAAGAAAAAATATTTCATCATGGGTCTTAATACATTTTGTTGACTTAATGTGTTGCTGCCTGTAAAATAAATATATAAATTATTTAATTTTGCATTGCCAAATGTGGTATAATTAGAACAGAGAATAAAAAAGGAGACGAAGATATATGAAGCGAAAAGCTCTCCGTATCGGTGTAGATGTAGATGACGTTTTATATAACTGCAATCAGCATGCACTTGACAGATTAAGCGAGGAAAACTCCTGCTCCCCTATGAGCATTTACGATATTTCAGGTTGGGGGCCATCCGGCAGTTCACTTGACGCCCGCATAAAATATTTTTCACAGGTGGATTTTGTGAAAAACCAGCCCATGTTTCCGGGTGCTCAGGAATTTATAAAAGAACTTACAAAGCGTGGAGAAGTGTTTTTCACTACCGCAGTAGGCGGCTCTTGTATGTCCGTAAGGGCGGAGAGACTTATCCATGATTTTCCTGAAGTACCGGAGAGAAATATCATGATAGGCGCAAGAAAGGATTTGCTGTCACTGGATTTTTTGCTTGATGACGGTGCCCATAATATTCTGGCCTCTAGCGCAAAATATCCGGTGCTTTTCCGCCGTCCATGGAATGACCGGCTGACAGGACTTTTGTCTGTAAACTCCTTCGATGATTTTTTAAGGCTTGTGGATCAGATCGGCGGTTACAGTTCACCTGACAGCATAGATATGAGCCACGGCGGTATTATCTGTCTTGTAGGCCCCACAGGCGGCGGTAAGACAGAGATTGTAGATGCACTGATTAAAGACAGCCGCTATGCAAGGCCGCTGACCACAACCACCAGGACACGGCTTGACGGTGAGGCGGAGCATTATCATTTTGTTGCTAAGGACGAATTTATAGACGGAAAAGAGAACGGGCGTTTTCTGGAGACTACGGTCTATGGAGGAGAGTACTACGGCGCTACCTATGAAGAGGTGAATAATCTGGTAGCTCAGGGGAAAATTGCTCTTATGCCTGTTGACATCTGCGGCGCAATTTCAATTAAAAATCAGTATCCATCATGCACCGCTCTTGTTTTTACCCACCGCTCAAGACAGCTTGTTCTTAAATCCATTCTTGAGAGGGAATGCTCAGATGACGAAAAGGTTTTGCGTATAATGAGTCTTGATGCAGAGTACCAGAATGAGGACATATGCGACCTTACCGTGGATATGAATGAACCTCTGGAGTGTGCCCTTGCGTCGCTGAAAGAGCAATTAGCAATTAAATAAGAAGTAGGAATAAAACCATGGAAATATGCTCGGAGTTACTGAGGACAGTTTACTGAAATTAGGGCAGCGAGCAAGGTGCTGATAAGCTTGCTTTTATTTAGCAGATAAACGTTTTTACCGAAAGACTCAAGGCAATGGCTGCAAAACTTTCTGCTGAAAGTCAAACACTTTAAAAGCATAGAGCAAACTATGCTGCGTGCCGTGACAACAGCATTACCCAAGTTAAAAAACCGGTAAACTTATTAGCAGAAGAAAAAACTCATGTCAGGAAACAGCATTATAGTTAATACAGAACCTTTAGTTCCTCAGAACAAACATTGAGCGGGGCTATTTTGACAATTAAACACGAAATTTCGGCCTTGCTGACCCAATTAAATAAGATTAAATGTTGTAGAGTAAAGATTGGGAGGCCGTCGAGTTACCCGATGACCCCCGATTCCTACATCATTAAAACTGAAAGTTATCCCTTAATTTAAGATTTATATGGTGATGATTATGAAGAAACTGATTTTGCTTTTAATTGTCATATCTTTAATGATTTGTGTGTGCGGCTGCAGTGTAAGTAATATGAAAGGTCAAGATAAAATTGATAGAATGCTTTCGTATATTAACAACAAATACGCTGATGATAGTTTTGAATATGTAAGCGTTACCGGCGGCCATCTGGGTTCTAACACTACAAAGATTATTGTAAAGTCGGAAAAATTTCCTGAAAAGGAGATTCGAGTTATTTGCTCGGAAGTAGACGGTGACCAGGTGTTTTCGGATACTTATCTTAATGTAAAGTTTGAGGAACAAACCTACACATATATAAGGGATGCTTTGACTCGTTTGTATGGAGACAATATCTATCTCAAATATATTCCTGATTATACTGCATCCATGGAGGGCGGTACAAGCAGTACGACCTTTGAGGAGTACATTGCTGACTCAAGCACATGTATATATTTCTCTGCTGCGGTTCCCGGAAAGGCGGACAACGAAGAGGAGGAATTGTCTAAAATAAAAGACAGCTTTAAAAATGCGGTTGTAAGCGGACACATCTTTTATATTGACTCAAATGAGTCTATACAAGATTCTGCAAATGCTTTGATAGACGCTAAGGCCTACGCAAAAAGGCTGTATATTGTCAAAGAGAACATCAGTGAGTATTCAAAGACTGAATGGACGGACGGCGCATGAATTCAAAAGTACAAGGTCAAATTGAATAATCAGGGGTCTTGAACTTAATTCCACATATGTAATTATTCCGGAAGCAAACACGTATTTTATTGAAATATCAGACGGTATTAGCTTTTAACAGTGCAGAAAACGATCTGATAAGCAAGACACAGTAGAAAAACTCGTTTCCATTGGGCACTTTCCGTAAAAGTTATCGAATTGGAATGGTGAGGTATGTATATGAAGCTATTGAGAATGTTCCTTTTGGCGTTAGTTATAGTAATTACAGTTACAGTAGCGTGCGGATGTATGAGTAAAGAAAACGAGGAAGTAAAGTTGGAAAGCATGAAGAGTTACGCTGCCAACAAGTACGGAAAAGATTTTGTTGTTGAGAATTTTCAGGCTGCAAAAGATGATACATACACAAATATTTTGACCTTATCTGACGGAGAGTACCTTTTCAATGTGTATCAGAGTGCAGGCAGCGGGGCATCTGATGATTACCCGCAGGTGATTGTAAATAAGAAGATAAGAGATTTGCTCTTATCTAAATACGGCTCAGCTTTTGATATATACGGCCACTTTATCCTTTCCGACGTAGACAATATGACTCTCGACTATGCAATTCAAAATGATGTTTCGGCAGTTCTAAGCGACCATGATTTGGTTAAGGCTGTTGTAATCGTAAAAACAGATAATGATATTTCTGCGCTTCAACAGGAACTTTATAGCATTTATAAGGAGACCTTAGATCTTTCACCCAAATACATTGATTTTGAAGTAATTAAAGTCGGAAGTCCAAGCCCTGAACTTATGGATATGCTTTTAAATCTCCCTGCATTTTATGATAGCGCATGGAGTAAATATCCGGAGATTGAATCCTATGTGAGTGTCACTGAAACAGATATTTTATCGGCCTCTGAATTGCTAAATGGGCTTAAGTGATGTCGTTTTTTTTAATTCAATTGGTAAACAAAACTTGCTTTTAACTCCCTTGTCTTAAGAAAGCGATGTTTTTAAGGATAACTATAATAGCATGACCCTTATTACTAATATGGACCGGGAAAAAGCCGGAAGCTTTTTGTAAATCAGGGTCAAAAGCAAATTAATAATTAAAGAGGAAGTATGATGTATCAGGATATTTTTAATGAAATAAAAAAATATGAAACTATAATAATCCACCGCCATAATAATCCGGACGGAGACGCACTTGGCAGCCAGATAGGACTCAAACATATTCTTCGTGCTAATTTCCCTCAAAAGCATGTGTTTGCTGTGGGAGACGGTGCAGGCCGCTATGGATTTATAGATGACAGCGTTATGGATCAGGTGCCGGACAGTGCTTTTGAGAATGCGCTGTGCATTATTCTGGACTGCGGTGCTGCGTTTTTAGTGTCGGATGACCGTTATACCAAGGCCGCAAAAACTGCACGAATAGACCACCACATGTACAGCGGTGCATTTACTGACCTTGAAGTTATTGACAGCCAGGCCGAGAGCTGCTGCGGGGAGATAACTCAAATGGCAATGGAACTGGGGCTTTCCGTTCCTCCTGTGGCTGCAAAGGCTCTATATACAGGAATGGTGACAGATTCAGGAAGATTTCGTTATGATTCAACCACTTCCGACACCCATAAAAGAGCTGCATTTCTTCTGGAACAGGGTTTTGACCTAAACGATGTTTTTCTAAATCTTTACTCTGAAGATTTTAAAGAGAAACAGCTTAAAGCCCAGTATCTGCTTAAAATAAAGTTTACACCGAATAATGTTGCGTATATATACACAACGGAGGCGGAGCTTAAAAGTCTGAACGTAGACACATTTACTATTTCAAGGGGAATGGTGAATACTATGGCAGATATTAAGGGCGTAGATATATGGGTAAACTTCACGGAGAGCGACGGAAAGGTATTGTGTGAGATTCGCTCAAGCAGGAGAACGGTTAACCATATTGCCGTTAAATACGGCGGAGGCGGCCACGCAAAGGCCTGCGGCGCAACCGTAGCTTCCAGAGATGAGGCCATGGCAATGCTTTCAGATTTAGATAAAATGATGCAGGAGTAAAAATGAGCAGAGAAATTAAAGAGAAAATACTAAACAAAATTAAAGAATACAGGAAAATTTTTATTTTTCGTCATGTACGGCCTGACGGTGACTGCTTGGGTGCAAGTAAGGGCTTAAAGGAAATTATTAAAGACAGCTTTCCGGAAAAAGAAGTCTATCTGACAGACGGTCAGATTTCCGAGTATCTGGCTTTTCTGGGTGAGGACGACGGGGAAGTGCCTGATGAGTGCTATGCACACAGCCTTGCAATAGTGGTTGATACCGGCAATATGGATAGAATTTCAAATCAGAAGTTCAAATTGTGCGATGAAGTTATTAAGATTGACCACCACATTGACCATACTCCATATGGGGACATTTCGTGGGTGGAGGACCGGCGTTCCTCACTCTGTGAAATGATAGTGGATTTTTACAGTACATTTTCCGGGGAATTAAAGTTAAGTCCCAAGGCGGCTTTTTATCTCTATACAGGTATGGTAACCGATTCCGGACGCTTTCGTTACAGCGGGGTGAGCGGGGAGACAATGCGCCTTGCAGGATTGCTGCTTGATAAAGGCATAGATACCGAGACGCTTTATGCAAATCTCTACCTTGATGACTGGGATAATTATAAATTCAAGGCTTATCTTTATAATACCATGAAGAGAACCGAAAACGGCGTAGCTTATGTTTACATAGATAATGAAACTCAGGAGAAATTTAATCTGAGCTTCGAGAATGCCAGCGCCTCTGTATCCTCTATGGATGCAATAAAGGGCTGTCTTTGCTGGCTGGCTTTTATAGAGAATCCTTCAAAAGACGGCTCTATTCGTGTCCGTCTACGCTCCCGTTTTATGGAGATTAACACTCTTGCTGAGCAGTATAACGGCGGCGGTCACGCCAACGCCAGCGGAGCAACCGTATACAGCAGGGAAGAGATGGAAGAGCTTATAAGCGGGGCTGACGCTATGGTAAAGGAATACAAGGAAAATAACAGAGGGTGGATATGAGAATATTAATTACCAATGACGACGGAATAAACGCAGAGGCCATGATACCTTTTGTCCGGTGGGCACAGAAACTGGGTGACGTTACTGTATACGCACCCAAAGTTGAGCAGAGCGGCAAAAGCCACGGCATTGATATTCACAATCCCTTTGAAGTGGCTCAGGTTGAACTTGTATCGGGAGTAAAAGCCTACGCTGTGAATTCTACACCTGCCGACTGCGTGCGTTACGCTGTTTTGGGACGGCATGAGCATTATGACCTTGTGTTTTCCGGAATTAACCGCGGTTATAATATGGGAACTGATATACTCTATTCCGGCACGGTAGGAGCTGCAACTGAGGCCGCATGTCTCGGTCTGAATGCCGTTGCGGTATCTACCGAGGCGGAGTATTATGAGCAGGCCGTTAAGCATTTAGATAAGGTTTGGGATTATTTCTGCCGTAATCAGCTTTTAGATAAACATGGATTTTATAACGTAAATATTCCGCCTCAGGCAGGGGATATATATATAACACGGCAGGGCGGACCATACTATTCTGATGATTTTGACAGTGCGGGTGATACCCTTGTTAAAGCCCGCGGAAGATGTGTTTATGAAAAGGGTACGGATTTAAGCGTAGATACCCATTGTGTTATGAACGGTCATATCTCCGTTATGCCCATGACATATGACAGGACAAATAGGAGCCTGTTCATGCAATTGCAGTCATGCAAATAAACTAATAAATAATTTATAGTGATTGGTGCAGCTTTAAAAAAGCTGCACTTTTTTATGAGATAATATCGGGGGTTTTGTCCCTTCTGCTTGACATTTTAAGTAAGGTAGTGTAGTGATGATAGAGTACAATGAAGTTCGCAAAAGCAGTTTATGGGAAGCAATGGCTATGTTTCATTTAAATTCGACAATGAGCAAAAATAAAACGGCAGGAAATTTATCCTGCCGTTTTATGGTAGTGCTAATTGAGTGCCAGATTTATAATTCTAACGCTCTGTTTGGTTGTATGTAAAGGATAGGGGAGATTTCAGATAATCTCTCTTTTACGCATTAAATCTGACTTAGCCTATTGCATCAAGAGTGCAGCCTGCATCAAATTCGATGGTGCCTTTGTAGTTTTTGACAATACCGGTAACGGTAATTGTGTCGCCGGCTTTAACGGTTTCAGCAGCATCGCCGCCCATGCGGTAGCAAACAATGGGATTATCCTTCAGCTCGCCTACAACCATAGTGAGAGTAACGTTTTTGTATTTGGGGTTGTACTCGTCGTCAATAGAGGAGACAACACCGGTCAAAGTGACAGGCTCACCGATGGAAATGCCTTCTTCAAGTTTGTAGAGAGCAGTTACGACTTCCTCGGCTGTCATGCTGTCATCAATGATAATAGCAGCGGGAACTCTCTGATTAAAGTTAACGGTCTTTGTGTTGCCATTGTCGTCGGAAATAGTAGCAGTAAGGACAAAATTAACTTCATCCGGGTTCTTCTCGTCAATGTCAACGGTGACCATTCCGTCATCGCCTTTGACGAATTTAACAGTTTCTGAGTCAGCGGTCCATTCAACATTGAAGGTGGAATCGCCAACTACCAGCTTACCCACAACCGCATAATCTTCTACACGGGTTTCGGGAGCAGTTCTGTACATGGTGGTAATATACTCCTCGGCAGCAGCCAGATCATCGGCTACTCCTACAACAGCGTTTTCATCAGCGGGTTCATCAGTGCTTTGGGCAGCGCTGTTATTTTCCTGACCACAGGCTGCAAATACAGTCAGGCAAAGTGTGAGCATAAGGACTAATGCAATATATTTTTTCATAGTTCGCTCCTTATTTTTCATTATGAAATTGTTATGTCTTCCATGGAAAATACTTTTATCTGATAATCACCATGGAAACAGTCAACTATTCCTTTAACATTAATGGTTTTGCCGGAGTAAGTTTCCTGGCCTATAAGCTGATTATTCTCGTCACGGAGTACCTCGGTACGCACAGTAACGGGAATACCGTCACATTCGCACAGCAAAGTCATCACCCCATAGGAGGAGCTTTCTTTATTGGTGGTGGTTTTAATGGATTTTACATGCAGGTTCTGCATTTCAATCGTTGTATCCGCTGCAAGTGCGGCATAGTCAAAATCTACCGTACTTCCGTCCGTTTCAACCGAAACATCAGAATTATACAGCGTATCGGCACTTGTGAGCAGGTAGGCCGGCTCGTGCCCCTCGCTTATTTTCTGAATGTTTTCAGGGTCGTCAGGTTTAGCGGCTCTGTATGAAATTCCGGAAATCTGGTAGTTTCCGTTCCCTTCGTAATAGGAAACCGTGCCGACTATCCGCACCTCATTGCCGTTTGAAAGAATATCGAGACCTGCACCTGAAAGTTTAAAGCCATAGTAAACATAAATTCCGTTATACATATCGCTTTCTTCATCGTAAGCCTCTATGTAAACCCCGTTGCCACTGTGCTTTGTGACAATGCCGGTAAAAGCAACCTTTGCTCCCGCATAATCTTCTATGTTGCACCTGAGCTCCTTCAGAGTCAGTTCTATTGCATCTCCATAGAAAAAATCGGGGTCAGGTTCACCGGAAAAAAGATTAAGCTTCGCATCTCTCGCCTGATTGAGAGCGGACATACATATCTCCCCATAGCGGTTGGAGGCAGTTGAAGAGGCAGAGGCAAGACCATTTTGCAGAAGCTCAAGGTTTAAATTGCGATAAGGACTGTTTTCATCCTGTCTGTACCAGACCCAGACCAGATACCTGTCACCGGTGGAATCCTTATTCCACTTGTTGTTATCCGACTCAATTATAATTGAAGAGGCGGAAGAGAGTTTTTCTCTGGTGTAGTTTGAAGCTGCCTTGCCGTATTCCTCGATTTTGCCTGTGGATTCAGGGGTGTCCACAGCCAGAAACCTGACTTTTAACACTCCGGTTTTATCCAGTGACTCAGGCACATTAAAATGAACAGTGTCACCGTCTACATAGTTTTTAACCGTGACCTCTTCTTTTAAAGTGTCAGAATTAATGTCAAGCTCAAGTTCAGAGGCATAATCTTTGATACCGGTAGATTTTTCCGTCAATGACGCAGCTTCATTTTCACTCTCGGGGCTGCCGCTGTCACGGCAGCCCATGAGATTAACTAAGGATAAACATACCAGAAAAAGGACTAAAATAATTTTAAAGTTCTTTTTCATCCGAGAAAACTTATTTTAGTTTGCGTATTCGCACTCATCAATAGCTTCCTGGAAAGCTTTATCTATCTGAGCATCCAGATCGTCACCCTTTGCGGTAAGAGCCTTAACCATAAGACCGCCAACCTGATCACGGGCAGTAGAGGAACCGTTAAAGGCAGGGGAGGTGTAGTAGGCGTCTACCTGATCGAGACATACCTTTGCGCTGAGAGCTGCAATGTACTTGCCGCCGTCAGCATTTGCAAGGAACTCTGCATAGGCTGCGTTATCGGAAACGGATTTCAGAACAGGAACATAACCGGAAGCCATGGCAAACTCAGACTGGAAGTCAACATTTGTGGTGAGGAACTTGACAAAAAGCCAGGATGCAAGGACTTC
Source organism: Oscillospiraceae bacterium (assembly GCA_020025675.1). Lineage (GTDB taxonomy): Bacteria > Bacillota > Clostridia > Oscillospirales > Oscillospiraceae > Limivicinus. Next base: position 35,388 of record JAHHRS010000008.1, on the reverse strand, counting down.
CTGAGGATTGGTGTCTTTGAAAATGCAAAGGCTGGGACCCTGAGAAATAACCTTCTTGTTTGAGTCGCTTACCTGAGGAATGGTGGCAATGCCGACTTCAAAGCGATAATTACCGTCTGCATCGGTCTGGGGGAGCTGGTGGTTTGCACCTGCGGAGGAGCCGATGGACATGTAACTTCTCATGCTGTCCTCAGCGGTGAAAAGGCCGGAGGTGTAGCCGCCGTAAATCTTCTGAGTGGTCAGATAGCCCTTCTGATACCAGCTGTTGAACATCTTGACGAATTCTTTGTTCTGGTCATTGTTGAATATATAGTGATCGCCGGTTGCGCTGGTGTAAGGAGACTGATACTGCTCGCACATGGTGATAAACCAGTTAGCTTCGCTGTCGTAGCCGAGCGGGCAGCTCTCAGGGTCAATTTCCTTTATCTTTGCACAAAGAGCTTCCATTTCCTCCCATGTTGCAGGAACGGTCAGGCCATTTTCATCGAAGAAAGTTTTGTCGTAGTATAGAACTTCGGTGGACTTGGACATAGGAAGAGTGTACATGAGACCGTCGCCGAACTGTCTGCCTTCATCGTAATAGCCTTCAATGAAGTCTGATTTCTGCTCGTCGGTCAGACCTAAAATTTCAGTGGTGCCGTCAGCTCTCTTGACTTCAATCTGGCTGTCAATCAGGTTGTCCAGCTGAACAACTGCTTTTGCAAGATTATAAAGTGCAACGTGGTCGGGGTAGCAGTAAGCTATGTTAGGCTGGTTGCCGACAGTGATTTCAGTGCTGATCTGCTCACGGACGTCATCGTAGCCACCCATATTCTCATGTTTTACATGAATGTTGGGGTAAAGCTTGTTAAACTCCACAATGTACTGGTCAAGAACGGTGCTGAGATTTTCACCCATGGTGTGGTAGAAAGTAATAGTAACATCACTTCCGTCGTAACCACCTTCCGGGACTTCAAAGTTTGAGGCTGCTCCGCCATTGGAAGGGGCATCGGAGGAGCTGCTTTCAGGTGCGCTGCCTTCTTCGGGTGCAGTCTGCTGACCGCCGCATGCGGTCAGAGCCACAGTGCTTAAAACAATAAGCAGCGCTAATACAATGGATAAAAGTTTCTTTTTCATTGGCTGATTTTTTCCTTTCTCTTGATTGAAAAAATATTTAATGGGCGCAACCACGCCTATTAACCCTTTATACCGCTTCGGCTGACTCCCGCCATAATGTATTTTCTGAGAAATACGAAAACGAGAAACAGCGGAGCGGAAACGATGGAAACAGCGGCCATCTGCACAGGATAGTTAACGTCACCGGTTGTTTCGGTAAAGGCGTTTCTGAGGCCATTGGTTATCATCTGGTGAGCTGCATCATTTGCAACAAGTCTGGGCCAGATATATGAGTTCCATGCACCCATCATCTTGAGAATGGTAATTGAAATCAAAGTGGGCATAGACAGGGGAACCATGACTTTCCAGAGATACTTAAGGTCACTGGTTCCGTCCACCTTTGCAGCCAGATACAGTTCGTTGGGAATCTGCATGAAGTTCTGGCGCAAAAGGAAGATGTAGAAAACGCTCACCAGAAATGGGACTATGAGAACCGTAAAAGTGTTCATCCAGCCAAGATGGGTTATCGTTGAGTAGTTGGTAATGGTGAAAAGTTCACCGGGGATCATCATTGTTGCAAGAAGCAGAGCAAAAACGGTCTCTCTGCCCTTAAACTCCAAACGAGCAAAGGCAAAAGCGGAGAGAACTGTAATTACAAGGGACAAAAGAGTGGAAACAACACCTACATAAAGGGTGTTCATGAAGAGTCTTCCCAGATTTGCAGCCGTGAATGCTTCCGCATAGTTTGACAGCATTATGGTTTTAGGCCAGAATGTGGGGACACTGAGCCTGTATTCAGCCAGTGTTTTCAGGGATGAAATAATCATCCAGTAGAACGGGAAAAGAACGATGAGAGCCATTGTAAGCAAAAATGCGTAAAGGAAGAACTTAACTGTATATTTACCGATTTTTTGTCTTACGGCTACGGCACGCATGTTCTTTTCCTGCATAACTCCGTTGTTAGTTTCAGACATTGCAGCGCCTCCTTCTCAATAATGAATGCGCTTCTTGCCAACCTGAGTATTAATCAGGGTGACAACAAGGATTATACCGAACAGGATAAGAGCAGCTGCGCTGGCACGTCCCTGGCTGTTGGTACTCAGTGCATCATAAATAAATCCCACCATGGTGTTAAGTCTGCCGGGGTCGTCAGCAGGTCCCATGCCTTCTCCGAATATACCTACTATGCTGCTGTACTCTTTGAAACCGGAAATAAAGCCGGTAATAATAACGTAGGCAAGCATGGGGGAGAGGAGAGGCACGGTAATGCGGGAAAATACCCTGCGGCGTGGAGTGCCGTCAATTTTGGCTGCATCATAATACTGAGTGTTTATACTCTGGAGACCGCCCAGCAGAATAAGAATTTTAAAGGGAAGAGCATTCCAGACTATATATACAGTCATAACCACAATGTTTGCCGTATATGAGGAGCCGTAGTTAATCCAGTTAACCGGTTTACCTCCGAAAAACTCAATAATATTATTTATTATGCCTGCGGTTGCAATCAGCTCGTTTTCAGTTCCGTAGAAGCTTCCTACAATATTAAACATAGCTGCAAAAACCATACCGATGGCTATGGAGTTTGTAACATAGGGCAGGAAGAAAATGGTCTGAAGACCTTTCTGAAGAAATTTAATATTGTTGAGAGCGACGGCTATAAGCAGAGCCAGAAAAGTAGAAATAGGAACTGTCAAAACGCAAAGCAGGATCGTAGTTTTGAGGCAGTTGATGAACTTGTGATAATGAATAACCTTTGTAAAGTTACCGAAGCCGAAGCTGTAACTTACTCCGCCAACGGCTTCCAGACCTCTGTATCCCTCAAGGAATGCCATCCTAATGGTGTTGATGATAGGCCAGACGGTGAACACAAGCAGCAACACTATGGCCGGAGCCAGATACAACCATGCTTTCCACTGTTGTTTACTGTCTACCATATTATTTCACCTCGAAGTAAACGCGATTTTCGGTTTCCCGGTTGAAAATAAATACTTTATGAGGTTTGAGAGAGAAGTTAATTGTTTCTCTGCCAATGGCTATTTTGTTGTCAGCGTTTATAATGGAACGAATGACAGGGTTGAGGGAAGCATCGCTTGTAGAAACTATGCTCACATCACGGCCCATAACCTCCACGTTGTTGAGATGACACTGCATAGGACCATTTTCATCCAGAACAAAACCCTCGGGACGGATACCGACCAGAACAGCCTGATCGCTTACACCCTTAACGTCCAGAACAGCATTATTGTCAATGTACAGCTTTTCACCCTGAACTTTTCCCTCGAATACATTTATAGGAGGAGTACCCAGAAACTTTGCAACAAACAGGTTTACAGGGTCATCATAAACATCCTGAGGCTTGCCCACCTGCTGAATAACACCCAGCTTCATAACAACAATCATATCGGAAATGCTCATTGCTTCCTCTTGATCGTGGGTTACGAACACGGTGGTAATTCCTGTTTTCTTCTGAATTCTTCTGATTTCTTCACGGGTTTGCAGTCTGAGGCGGGCATCAAGGTTGCTGAGAGGCTCGTCCAGAAGGAGAACACGGGGCATTTTTACAAGGGCTCTTGCAATAGCAACACGCTGCTGCTGACCGCCGGAAAGCTCACTGGGCTTTCTCTCCATTAAGTCATCGATCTGCACCAGCTTTGCAGCATAAACAGCACGTTCCAGCATTTGGTCTTTGGTAAGTTTATCTTTACCTTTCAGGTTCTGCAGTGGGAACAGGATGTTCTGCTTAACTGTCATGTGAGGATACAGAGCATAGTTCTGGAACACAAGTCCCACCCCTCTGTTTTCAGTAGACAGTTCCGTAACATCGTTGTCTCCGAAAAAGATTTTGCCGCTTGTTGGCTTCTGCAATCCGCTTATCATATAAAGAGTGGTGCTCTTACCGCAGCCGGAAGGCCCAAGAAGACCGATAAGCTTTCCGTCCGGAATTTCAAGATTAAAGTTATTTACCGCAATTACTTCTTTATCAAGCTTTTTGTTTCTTGCGGGAAAAACTTTTGTCAGGTTTTCCAATACAATTTTCATACGCTTCTCTCCCATACTTCGGAAATGTTATTTCTTTAGATGTGACGGCAAATCAATAGTTTTGCCTTTGAACCTCTTCTGCGTGCATCTTTTGTTTATAGGCGAGCAGTTCTGCACCGTCTTTAAATATCTTCTGGCTGGAGATATCAACTGCCACGGTCTGAGCAAGCAAATCATGCAAAAGGCATCTGCCCGGTGTGACAATTACTATAATAATCTGCAATAGCAGGAAGAGACCGAGAATAATTGTGCCAAGTCTGCCGATAACGTTGAAGAAAATCATCATCAGTATGAGAACAGGCACCATAGTTTCGAGAGTATATTTTCCAAGTACAGTCCGGATAAACAGCAGCACGGGAGTTATCTGTATGCCGCTTTTGTGCATTACTCCTATGCCAAAAATCTTTTTACCTAAGGTTTGGCCGTTTTTAAAGCATATAGGAACTGCAAATTCAAGAATTAAATAGCCAAACAGTATACTTAGACTTGTGATAACAAGTGTAAGGTTTACAACCATATTGTAGGCTGCCATAGCCTCTTTGTCGTTAATAAGAGCGGTATATGCCTGATTATAGTTTTCCTGCTCCGCCGGAGACATTTCCATGAAGCTGTCACCGGTTTGCTCAAAGCTGACGCCGTACTGTGCCTCATAATCGGCATATGCTGAATTTAAAGTGTTTTGATAGCGGTCATAATTCAATACACCTGAAAGGAGAAAGGCAATCCCCACTATCAGTGCTCCCAGCAAAATTATATCAAATAAAAAGGCTGATATTCTTTTGCTCATGCTTGCTTTCTGCAAATCAAAAATCATTAATTTACCTCTTTTAACAGGACTTAGAATAAATTTAAGCAATACTCATTGAGTAGAAAATAAATAGCCCGCCGCTGCGTTTTAAAATAACTAGGTCTTACAAGCTGACTTAAATATGGTAACGGTTAATGCTGCCCATTACACAGGAGAATTTTATTCTGCCGTAGTTAACGGAGCGACCCAAACCCTTCAGCGCATTAGTCGGTGGATGCTTCGTTCATCTTTCCTGATAAGAAAATCCGCAAGTCTGCTCTTCGCCTGAGAGTAATACTGCGGGTTCATATTAAGCCACGGAACATGAAGCTCCGATCCGTTATATTACGTACCGAATTCCACCCACTTTATATCCAAGAGCTCTTTTCCACGGTCTGCGGCAGTAAAACGGTCAAGCCCGTAAATGGTATTACGGTCACACAATGCTGCAGTGGACGGTATCAGAGCCTTGCCTTCATCCACAATCTGTTCCGGTGTCCATGCGCCGTCAGAGAATATAGAATGGGTTTGTAAATCATATGTACTGTTCAGTAAAAACTTAATTTATCATTTTACCGACTATATAATAACGCTTTTTTTGTCAAATGTCTATATCTCATTTCACTATATTGCTTATGAACCGCAAAATACTACGGAAAACAGGTGCTTTTAGGCCGAAAGTTTTTTTAGACTATTATTGCCGCAAGTAAAGAAAAATTTAAAAGCTGCCTCCAAAAGAAGGCAGCTTTATCTTTATAGGGTGCGTACTGACCGTAGTACCGATTTTTTGATTTAATATAACTACCGTGTAGGAATTTACATATTTGAACCGAAATCACATGTAATAACCTGTCCGGTTACAGAACGGGATTCATCAGAGGCCAAAAACAAAGCAATGTTGGCAACATCGTGGTCCTTGCAGATTGGAAAATGGGAACCGGAATCGCAGTGCGCCTGAATTGTTTCATAAAATTCTGTTGCCGCCTCACTGCGGTCTTCTTTCATGCTTCTTCTTGTCATAGGAGTCCATACTGTGCCGGGGGCAATAGCATTGCAGCGCAGTGCAGTGCCGGCAAAGCGCAGGGCAAGATGATATGTAAGTGCCACAATTCCGCCCTTTGAAGCCACATAAACAGCGCTGCCGTTTCCTCGGAGAGCCGATATGGAAGCAACATTTATTATGCTGCCTTTTTTACGATCTCTCATATACTTCAAAGCTTCTCTTGTCATGTTCATGGTTCCTTTGAGATTTATACCGATGATGCTGTCGTAATCTTCTTCGGTAAACTCATCCAAAGGCTTCATGCCTTCTTCGAGACGACCGGCGCAATTGAAAAGAACGTCAATTTTGCCGTACTTTTCGGCTGCGGCTTTAAAAACATTCTCCACGTCCGAAAGATTGGTGGTATCGCCTTTTATGAAAAATCCTTCTCCGCCTTCTTTTTTTATTCCGCTTAAAACCTTGTCAACGTTGTTGTCACGAATATCCGTTAAAACAACCTTGGCACCCTCTCTTGCAAAAATTTCACCGGCTTTTGCACCTATTCCTGAGTTTCCACCGGTAATTACACATACTTTACCGTTAAGTCTTCCCATTTCTGAGATCCTCCAATATTACATTTATTTTATAAATATATAAGCCTCGTAACCGAGGCTTAAAAATATTTACAAATTAAGGAAGCCTGCGTCTATCTTAACTTCAGCACCGTTTATATAGCCTGCCTCTTTGTCATCAGCAAGGAAAGCAATGAGATGAGCACAATCTTTCGGCTTGCCGAGAGTCGGTTTCTTATCGCCGGGTTTTGTAATGGTGTGCAGAGGAGCGGCCAAACCGGCACGATTCTGCCATTCCTCAATACCTATGCCCATATCACGTGGAACTTTATTTATTTCAGTAAGAATATTTGCAGGCTCAATGCAGTTGCAGCGAATACCTTTTTCAAAGAATGAAGCGGAAATATTTCTTGTGAGACCAAGAACTGCGTGTTTTGTCATAACATACATTGTACCGCCTTTAAGACCACGCAAAGATGCAGCAGAAGCAACGTTTACAATGTTGGCTGGAGTGCCCTGTTTAAGGAATATTCTAATTGCACGCTGGCAGCAGAGGAAAACAGCACGCTGGTTTGTTTCATAGATCATGTCGTAGATTTCCTCAGATGTTTCATGGATAGGAAGCTGACCGTCAAGCATACCGGCGTTGTTAACCAGAATATCCAGATGACCACACTCTTCCAGAGCCAAGTCAAACATTCTGTTAATCTGCTCCGGGTCACGAACATCCGTTTTGCAGGGGATTATGCGACCGGGATAGCCTAATTCTTCGGCCTTGTGCTTAACATCTTCCAATCTCTTAAGTCTGCGTGCAGCAGCTATAACTGTTGCACCCTCTTTTGCAAAGAGCCTTGCAGTAGCACGACCAATACCTGAACTTGCACCGGTGACAATAGCGACTTTTCCTTCAAAACGCATTTGCTATTCCTCCATGTAGCAATTTTATTTTTTAAAGTAATAATGGCACAAAAGTAATTTACTGTTAAACCCGCCTAAAAACTAAATTTTACTAACACATAAAACAATTGAAAACTGCTTTTATGTGCTAAAACACATCTCTTGAAACGAGTTAATTCTAACATTCGCCTCGACATTTGTCTAACAATATTTTGTGGTATTGTCATAACTAAAACTTATTGATATAATGTAGACGGAAAAAGGTTTTTATGTGCTAATATAGATGAAAGACATAAAAATAGATTTCGGGGGGCTATCTTCCCATTATATAACCTGATTTAGTCAGAAATTTCAGTACACGGCGTTTTACAGTCAACTACCGTCCCAGGCAGACAGAGGTATTTATAGATTTACAGCATGGATATATAAATAATCCAAAGAAAACAGGTTAGTGAACTTATTTTAAAAGATATTAAAATATAAAGTACGGGGTGTTGTCAATATGAGTATACAGCGAATACCTATTTTTCTTGCAGCAGCAGAGGAACTGAATTTTACAAAAGCCGCAGAAAGCCTGCATATTACTCAGACAGCAGTCAGCCAGCAGATAAAGCTTTTGGAAGAGGAACTTGGATTCCAGCTTTTCATAAGAGACACCAGAAGTGTTAGTTTAACAGATGCAGGTCAGGTGTTTTACAGACAGTGCCGACAGATTATGACCCAGTATAATACTGCTGTTGTTCAAGCACAGAAAACAGCATCGGGAAATGACTACAACATTCGTGTAGGCTATGCGGGAGCTTATGAACTCTGGTCATCTTCAAAGTATTTAAGAGAATACTGCGACCGTTGGAAAAATGCCAGAATAGACATGACTACCGGGACTAATCAACAGCTTATGCAGATGCTTACAGATGGAAAAATTGATATAGCTTTTGTATCGGGATTTGGTACAGAGGCAAACAGCTGGCTTACAACCAAAACAATCTCCTCAGTTCCGTGCCTGCTGATGATAAGTGAAAAGCACCCTCTTGCAAAGCAGAAAATAATTTCTCCCAGCCAACTGGTGGATATTCCTATTGTTCTTAATCGGGTACAGGATTCAGTTGCCTATAAGGTTCAGACAGCGGATATGTATCGCTATCTGGGATTAAGCGGAAATAAGCAGATATACGTGGATGATTTTTACAGTTTAGCAACTCTTGTCAGCCTTGGACAGGCGATAGCTGTTGTGCCCTCTGACATTAAGTGCTGGGGTATAGAAGGTATTGCTTTTGTTCCTATAAAGCACTTTAGACCTATGGCCCATATTTTGATGGTCTGCGCAAAACAGACGGCAAGTCCTGCTGCAAAAAAATTTTTAAATATTGTAACGGGCAAATAATTTTTAGTAATTTGCCTTTTGCTTTTGCGGTAGAAAAAATTCTTGACAAAACCTGCGGCTAAATGTATTATAAACTAAAAGCTATAAGCATAAGGGAGTAGTTTACGCATTTTTGCGCGATAAAGTTCGTCAGTACGTGGATTTTCTCCACCGGGCTTATCTTAAAAAACGAGACTTTTGCCGCATTGTAGATGGCGGGAAAGGTCTTTTTTTATGCTCTCAATAAGAAAAGGAGTTTTTTTATGTCACCTGATACTCAAATGATGGTCGCACTTGTACTGTTCATTATTACCTATGTTTTGATGATTGCTCTGTCCAAGTTCAGACCCTTTGTTGCACTAACCTCGGCAGTTATATTCATTATTATCGGTATAATGCCGCTTAATGAAGTTTTTTCTGCTATTGACTGGAACGTTCTGATGATGCTTGCCGGTACAATGGGTACGGTATTTCTTTTTATTGAATCAAAGATGCCTAACCGTTTGGCAGACCTTATACTTAAAAAAACTCCAAACCTTATGTGGGTTGCAGTGGCTATGTCCCTTTTTGCGGGAATAGTTTCCGCTTTTGTTGATAATGTGGCAACGGTTTTGATGATCGCTCCTGTTGGTTTTGCCATATGCAAAAGACTAAATGTATCACCGGTAGCTATGATGATATGTATTTCTGTCTCTTCAAACCTTCAGGGCGCTGCAACTCTGGTGGGAGATACCACTTCCATTATGCTTGGCGGATACGCTGATATGAACTTTTTGGACTTCATTTTCATGGAAGGCAGACCGGGTATATTCTGGGCAGTTGAGCTGGGCGCAGTGGTTACTATCCCGGTTGTAATGTTTATATTCAGAAAGCACAGAGACAGGATAGAGGCAGGGGAAGTTACACCCGTTGAAGATTATTTCCCATCCTTCCTGCTTCTTTCTACCGTTGTTCTTCTTATAATAGCTTCATTTATTCCCAACACCCCCAAACTTATTAACGGATATATTTGTATGGGGCTGTTCATTATAGGCCTTGTGAGAAGTATTATTAAGAAAAAAAGCTTCGGTGAATTTAAAAGAGCCATGGCTGACATGGACTTTATGACATTGCTTCTTTTGGCAAGCCTTTTTGTGGTAATTAAGAGCCTTGAGTATGCAGGCGTTATCGATGCCATAGCAGACATGTTTGTAAAGGTAGGCGGAAACAATCTCTTCCTTATGTATTCTCTCATTGTCTGGGGTTCTGTTTTGATGAGTGCCTTTATAGACAATATTCCTTACGTAGCAACCATGCTTCCCGTTGTATCAGGCATTGCAAATATTATGGGATGCAGCCCATACGTTTTGTATTTCGGCCTTCTCACCGGTGCAACCCTTGGCGGAAACCTTACACCCATCGGAGCATCCGCAAATATTGCAACTATCGGCATATTGCAGAAGAAGGGCTACCAGGTAAAGACAAGCGACTTCTTAAAGATTGGCGTTCCGTTTACTCTTGCGGCAGTAGTGGTAGGCTATCTCTTTATCTGGTTTGTATGGCACGCAGCATAATTTAATTAGAAATGAAAGGGCAGTACTTTGGGTAAAACCACAGCACTGCCCCTTTTTTATGGTTAAATTCTGAAAAAATAACTGAAAATGAAAGCGGAACAGCTTATAGCCATTCCGCTTTCAAGAGATTTGTATAAATTAAAAGATATACAGCTTATTGTATTTTGAAGCTGTCTTTAAGAGCAACAGCTCTGTTAAATACCAGATGCTCAGGACTTGAGTCCTTATTATCCTGACAGAAGTAGCCCTGACGCATAAACTGGTAGCTCTGAGAATCCTTGCCCTTCTGAGGCGTTGGGGCGTCTGCCAAACTCTTTTCAAGCTTGCAGCCGTTTAAGACGATAAGACTTTCAGGATTTAAATAATCGAGAAAGTTTTTGTCCGGGCCGTCGGGGTCAGGATCGGTAAACAGGTAGTCATAGAGACGTACCTGTGCATCAACTGCGGTGTTGGCATCTACCCAGTGTATAGTAGCACCCTTAACCTTACGACCGTCAGCGGGGTCACCGCCGCGGCTTTCAGGGTCATATTCACAGAAAACTTCGGTCACATTTCCGTTTTCATCTTTAGCACAGCCTGTGCATGTTACAAGGTATGCACCCTTGAGGCGAACCTCAAAGCCGGGGTAAAGACGCTTATACTTTTTGTTTTCCGGCACTTCCATAAAGTCGTCAGCCTCAATCCACAGATTACGGGAGAAGGAGACTTCTCTTGTACCCTCTTCAGGCTTGAGGGGGTTATTTTCAACGGTGAGAGTTTCGCTCTGACCTTCAGGATAGTTGGTAACAGTAAGCTTCACAGGGTGCAGAACAGCCATAACTCTGGTGGCATTCTCGTTTAAATCGGAACGGAGGCAGCTTTCAAGCAGCGCCCAGTCAACAGTAGAGTCAACCTTGGAAACGCCGATACGCTGGCAGAAATCACGGATAGAGCGGGAGGTGTAACCTCTTCTGCGAAGACCGCAGAGGGTGGGCATTCTGGGGTCGTCCCAGCCGGAAACTCTGTGCTCCTCAACCAGCTGTCTCAGCTTTCTCTTTGACATCACGGTGTAGTTAATGCCAAGTCTTGCAAATTCTATCTGTCTGGGCTTAATACCCGGAATAGATACATTTGATACAACCCAGTCATAAAGAGGTCTGTGTGCCTCATATTCAAGAGAGCAGAGAGAGTGTGTGATGCCCTCAAGAGCGTCCTGAATCGGGTGGGCAAAGTCATACATTGGGAAAATGCACCATTTTGTACCCTGACGGTGGTGCTCAATGTATCTTATACGGTAGATAACCGGATCACGCATATTAAAGTTGCCGCTGGCAAGATCAATTTTAGCTCTGAGGGTGTATTTTCCTTCAGGGAATTCACCGGCACGCATACGTCTGAAAAGGTCAAGGCTCTCCTCGATCGGCCTGTCACGCCAAGGGCTGATAGCAGGGTGAGAGGTATCGCCCCTGTACTCCCTGAACTGCTCCGGTGTCAGCTCGCATACATAGGCAAGTCCTTTTTTTATAAGCTCCTCTGCGTAGGCATAAGTCTGCTCAAAATAGTCTGAGCCGTAATAAAATCTATCACCCCAGTCAAAGCCAAGCCAGTGTATATCTTCCTGAATGGCGTCTACATACTCGGTGTCCTCTTTTGCGGGGTTAGTGTCATCCATGCGGAGGTTACAAATGCCGCCGAATTTTTCTGCGGTACCGAAATCTATTGTCAAAGCCTTGCAGTGACCTATATGGAGATAACCGTTGGGTTCAGGAGGAAAACGGGTATGAACCTGCATTCCGTAACAACGCTGACCTTCGGAAAGATCTTCCTGCACAAAGGCATCAATAAAGTTTCTTGTAGTTTCTTCCATGTCTATCCTCTCCTAAAATAAATACCCAAACAGTATATACGATTTTTCTGGTAAATACAATAAGAAAGTGATAAACTAAAGAAAAAACAGGAGGATTAAAATATATGTCCCAGTCTTTTGATATAATAATTATCGGCGGCGGTGTGGCTGGCAGCTCTGCTGCACTTACCTGTCTTAACAGAGGGAAAACCGTGGGCGTTGTCACAAACCCTATGGAGACCAGCAGCTTATATAAAGCTGAGATGGTCACAAATTATCCCGGCGTTCCCGGCATTACGGGAAAAGAACTGACTGAGCTTTTCAGACGCCAGCTTGAGGAAAGTCAGGCACAGGTTATTAAAGGCCGTGCGCTGTCCGTAATGCCAATGGAAGACAGCTTCGGTGTGGCGGTTGAAAATGATTTTTATTCGGCAAAAGCGCTTATAATTGCAGCAGGAATTACAAGGGAAAATCTTTATCCGGGAGAGGCCGAATTTTTAGGCCGCGGAGTCAGCTACTGCGCAACATGCGACGGTATGCTGTACAGGGGAAAGACCGTGGCATTAATCGGGAACAGTGAGGAGGCACGGCAGGATGTAGATTTTCTCCGTGGTATAGGCTGTGAAGTACTCCATTTTGATAAACCGGGAAAATGCGTAATCACCGGAGATAATAAGGCAAATAAGCTGAGCTACGGCGGCAAAGAATATGATGTGGACTGCGTTTTTATAATAAAAGACACCGTTTCCGTACAGAACCTTGTACCGGGACTTAAATACGAGAAGGGCGGAATTATAACAGATAAAAAGATGGCAACCAGCGTTCATGGTGTTTTCGCCGCCGGTGACTGTGCCGGAAAACCCTATCAGCTTGCCAAAGCGGCAGGGGAAGGTAATATCGCGGCGCTTTCTGCCTGCGAATATCTGGACGAAAAGCGATAAAATGAATATCCGGGAGCTTAAATTTTCAGCTCCCGGATATTCGTATATAAAATCGTGTTGACATGGAAAAATTTATTTGATATACTCTGGTTTGAGTTCTCTAACTGATAATTGGGAGAGAATTTATTTTAAAGCATGAGGTTAGAAATAACTAACCAAAGCGCTGAAGTACAGAGGAGATAGAGAAAGATGATGATAAACAAGCGCCTTATAGGCACTGTTAAAGAGAGTAAAAAGTATATAGCCGGAAACGTGGCTTTTCAGTTTGCATCTCTTATTGCCAATATTTTTTTAATGTGGGCCTTGACCGACTTTATGGCGTCGCTGTTTAATAATAGTTTTAATCAGCAAAACTTAATCAGGACTGTTATAATTTCCATTGCAGCACTCATAATAGAAGCGGTCTGCTCTTATGGCTCGTCTAAAATGAGCTGGCTCTCCGGAAAGAGCGTTAAAATTACTCTGCGGCAGAAGATATATGAAAAGCTTTTGAAGCTGGGAAGCAGCTATAATGAGAAACTTAGAACTTCGGAGGTTGTACAGGTAGCTGTTGAGGGAATAGACCAGCTTGAAAGCTACTTCGGTTCATATCTTCCGCAGTTTTTTTATGCAATGATAGCGCCGTTTACGCTTTTTATTGTAATGAGCTTTATAAATTTTCCCTCTGCCATAGTGCTGCTGGTGTGCGTGCCTTTAATACCTGTTTCCATAGCAGCGGTGCAGACTTGGGCAAAAAAGCTGCTGTCTAAATATTGGGATCAGTATACAGGTTTAGGCGATACTTTCCTTGAAAATTTGCAGGGACTAACAACTCTTAAAATTTATAAGGCAGATGAGGAAAGACACCGGATGATGAACACCGAGGCTGAAAAGTTCCGCAAAATTACCATGCGTGTTCTTACTATGCAGCTAAATTCCATAAGCATTATGGATCTTGTGGCCTACGGCGGAGCGGCTCTGGGAATTATTATGGCGGTGAGCCAGTTTTCAAAGGGCAGAGTTGAGCTTGCCGGATGCCTGCTGATAATCTTCCTTTCTGCCGATTACTTTATACCAATGCGTATGCTTGGAAGCTTCTTCCATATTGCAATGAACGGAATGGCTGCGTCTGATAAAATTTTCAGACTTATTGATATGCCTGTTCCTGAAGAGAAACCGGAAACTATCGGGGAAGATTGTTCTGCCAAAATAGAGGGACTGAGCTTCTCCTATGACGGGAGCAGAGAGATTTTAAATAATATCAATATGAGCTTTCCGAAAGGCAGCTTTACAGCTATTGTGGGTATGAGCGGCTGCGGTAAATCCACTCTGGCAGGACTGCTTATGGGAAAAAATAAAAATTATACAGGTACTATTACCGTGGGAGGAATAGAGCTTTCTAAAATAAATGAAGCAAGCCTTGCGGAGAATTTTACCTACATAAGTCATCAAAGCTACCTTTTTAAAGGCACTGTGCGGCAGAACCTGCTGATGGGCGCGCCTGCTGCCGGAGATGAGGAGCTTATAAATGTTTTAAAGCGCGTTAATCTCTGGGATTTCTTAGAAAGCGAAAACGGTCTTGACAGCCTTCTCAGCGAGAGGGGAGCCAACCTTTCCGGCGGACAGAGGCAGAGACTTGCTCTTGCCCGTGCAATTCTGCACCACAGTCCGGTATATATTTTCGATGAGGCAACGTCAAACATTGATGCGGACAGTGAAAACGAAATTATGGCTGAAATATACAAAATAGCCAAGGAAAAGACAGTTATAATGATTTCTCACAGACTTTTAAACGCTGTATCTGCCGATAATATTTATGTAATGGAAAGCGGCAGACTTGCAGAAGAAGGAAAACACGCTGACCTATTACAGCATGACGGCGTATACAAAAAGCTCTGGGACAAGCAGAGAGAGCTGGAAGAGTATGTGGAGGGCTGACATGAAAAGAAGCGGATTTAAAGTAATGACAAGGCTTGCCGGCCTTGTGAAACCACTAATTGGTTTTATGGTTTTGGCAATTATTATGGGCGTGGTCGGAAATCTCTGTGCTTCGTTTATAACTATATCCGGCGTTACAGCCGTTGCGGG
The DNA here is from genome assembly GCA_020025675.1 of Oscillospiraceae bacterium. GTDB lineage: Bacteria > Bacillota > Clostridia > Oscillospirales > Oscillospiraceae > Limivicinus. The sequence goes on along the minus strand of JAHHRS010000008.1, from coordinate 20,267 downwards.
ACTTTTGGGCTTCTCTGTGAAATGGAGCATCAAAGCTGTATTTATCTCAATGGGCATTTTTGCGGTACTCCGTGGAATTTTGCGCTATGCCGAACAGGCTTCAAACCATTTTATAGCCTTTAAACTTCTTGCTCTTATAAGAGATAAAGTGTTCGGCGCACTTAGAAAGCTTGCTCCTGCCAAGCTTGAAGGTCGGGACAAAGGTGACCTTATTTCAATAATCAGTTCAGATATTGAACTTCTGGAAGTCTTTTATGCCCACACCATTTCACCAATGGCCATTGCACTGATATTTTCTATTATAATGTGCCTCATTGTAGGCTCTTATCACTGGCTTTTGGGACTTATGGCAGCTATTGCCTACATAGCAGTTGGCGTTATTCTGCCAATTTACATTTCAAAATTCAGCGGAGACGGGGGCTTGAATTTCAGGGTAAAGTCGGGCGAACTTTCAAGCTTTATTCTGGACAGCCTAAGAGGTCTTGATGAGATAATACAGTATAATTGCGGTAATGAGCGGCTTGATGCAATGCTCCAAAAGAGCCGTGACCTTGCTCAGGAGGACGGAAGTCTTAAAAGCAAAGCCGGCATGGGATCAGCTGTTTTAAGTGCGGTATTAATAGCCTTTGACCTTTGTATGCTGTTTTTATCAACTTATTTATATTTAAAGGGTGAAATTCTTTTTGACGGTGTTTTAATCTGCACTGCTGCTCTTATGAGTTCTTTCGGTCCTGTGGTAGCTCTTGCTAATCTGGGAAGCACCCTTCAGTATACTTTTGCAGCCGGAAACAGAGTGCTGGATATTCTGGACGAAAAACCCGTTGTAGAGGACATAACAGGTAAGGAAGATGTGAAATTTGAGGGCGCAGAGTGCCGAAATCTCTCATTCTCTTATGATGAAGAAGAGATTATCTCAGATTTAAGCCTTACTATTCCGAAAGGTAAAATTGTAGGAATAGTGGGAAAAAGCGGCAGCGGTAAATCTACACTGTTAAAGCTCTTTATGCGTTTCTGGGAGAGCGACAGCGGAGAGCTGATTATATCAGGAAAAAGTATTAATGATATAAACACTGATAATCTTCGAGATATGGAAAGCTTTATGACTCAGGAAACACATCTTTTTAAAGACAGTATTTTAAATAACCTTCTTATAGCAAAATCCGATGCAACTATGGAGCAGGTGACTGCGGCCTGTAAAAAAGCATCGGTACATGATTTCATTATGGGTCTGCCTCAGGGATACAATACAGATGTAGGTGAACTGGGTGACACCCTCTCCGGAGGAGAAAGACAGAGAATAGGTCTTGCAAGAGCATTTCTCCATGATTCACCGTTCATGCTGTTAGATGAGCCTACAAGTAACCTTGACAGCCTGAATGAAGCTGTAATCCTGCAATCTCTGCACAAACAGCACGAGGGTAAAACTGTGGTTCTTGTTTCTCACAGACCCTCTACTATGGGTATCGCCGACAAGGTATATTCAGTAGAAAACGGGAGAGTTTCCTAAATGGCCTTAGTGATAAAAGAGAAAATGAAAAGCAGACAGCAGGGCAGAGGATAGCTTTGTGTTTAAGAAAAATCATCACTGCCGCAAGCAGGAAACGTGAAAACCGTATAATTTTCTTTGCGCCGGGAGTCAAAACTATTCCGCCTCAAACTGAAAAGAATGAAGCTTTTAGTTGACAAAGGGGCATAATAGTAGTAAAATTAAGCGATTTTAAAATGCGCTGTGAAAAGCAGGAGTACGCTAAAGGCAATTTCAGAGAGGGAGCGGGCGGTGTGAGCTTCTATTGATTTTTGCGGAATGTCGGCTTGGAGCGCCCGAAGTGAAGGATTTATCTGCGTAGCTTCGGCGTATGTCTGCGTTAATGACTAATTGAGTGCCGTGAAAACGGAATTCAGGTGGTACCACGGATATTCTCCGCCCTGAAGCAATGAAATGCTTCAGGGCGTTTCTATTTTTAAAAGGAGAGAATGTATATGAAAGAGCTTCCGAAGGTGTATGAGCCCAAAGCAGTGGAAAAGAAAATTTATGACATGTGGATGCAGGGCGGATATTTTAAGGGAAATGTAGATAAGGATAAAAAGCCCTTTTCCATAGTTATGCCTCCTCCCAACGTTACGGGACAGCTTCACATGGGCCATGCCCTTGACTCCACTTTGCAGGATATTCTGACCCGCTATAAACGTATGCAGGGCTATTCCGCTCTGTGGCTTCCCGGTGTTGACCATGCGGGGATTGCAACTCAGATAAAGGTCGAAGAAGTATTAAGAAATGAAGAGGGACTTACCCGCTACGATTTGGGCAGGGATGAGTTTTTAAAGCGTGTCTGGGCTTGGAAAGAGCAGTACGGCGACAGAATAGTGGAACAGCAGAAGAGTCTGGGAGTTTCCTGCGATTGGGACAGAAGCCGTTTTACCATGGACGAAACCTGCGCTAAAGCTGTTAGAGAAGCGTTTTGCGAGCTATACGATAAGGGACTTATCTACAAGGGCAATCGTATTATAAACTGGTGTCCGCACTGCCGTACTGCGCTGTCTGATGCAGAGGTTGAATATAAGGATATTCCCGGTTCATTCTGGTATATAAGATACCCCGTTGAGGATTCCGATGAGGAATTTATTATAGCCACCACCAGACCGGAAACACTGCTTGGTGATACAGGTGTTGCCGTTAACCCGGAGGATGAGAGATATAAGCACCTTGTTGGCAAAAACGCTATTCTGCCTCTTGTTGGCAGAAAACTCCCTATCGTTGCCGACGATTACGTTGAGCTTGGCTTTGGTACAGGCGCAGTTAAGATGACTCCCTGCCATGACCCCAACGACTACGAGGTTGGCCTCCGTCATAATCTGGAACAGATTAAAGTTATTGATGAAAATGCCAAGATAATTAACGGCGGAAAATATAACGGCATGGACAGATTCGAGGCAAGGAAAGCCATTGTTGCCGACCTTGAGGAGCAGGGCTATCTTGTAAAAGTTGAGCCTTACAGCCATAATGTAGGTACCTGTTACCGCTGCGGCACAGTTGTTGAGCCTCTGACAAGCCCTCAGTGGTTTGTTAAAATGGCTCCTCTTGCCGAAAAAGCTATTGAGGTTGTTAAAGACGGCAGAATTAAATTTGTGCCTGAACGCTTTACAAAGACCTACCTTAACTGGATGGAGAATGTCCACGACTGGTGTATTTCCCGTCAGCTCTGGTGGGGTCATCAGATTCCCGCATGGTACTGTGATGACTGCGGCCATATAACCGTATCCCGTGAGGACGCAACAGAGTGCGAGCACTGCCACAGCAAGAATATTCACAGAGAAGAGGATGTGCTGGATACATGGTTCTCCTCCGCTCTCTGGCCGTTTTCTACTATGGGCTGGCCTGAAAAGACTGAGGAACTCAAATACTGGTATCCCACCAGTGTGATGGTCACAGGTTATGATATAATCTTCTTCTGGGTGGCAAGAATGATATTCTCCGCTATGGAGCAGATGGATGAGGAACCATTTAAGACTGTATTTATCCACGGCCTTGTGCGTGACAGTCAGGGAAGAAAGATGTCAAAATCTCTGGGTAACGGCATTGATCCTCTGGAGATGATTGATAAATACGGGGCTGATGCACTTCGCTTTAACCTGATAACCGGTAACTCTCCCGGAAACGACATGCGTTTTTATGTTGAGAAGTGCGAGGCAATGCGTAACTTCTGCAACAAGATTTGGAACGCATCCCGTTTTGTTATGATGAACCTGACTATTGATAAAAATGAGCTTCCGGAAAAGCTGGAAACTGAGGATAAATGGATACTCAGCAAGCTCAACGACGTTACAAAAGAAGTCTGCGACAACATGGACAGCTTTGAAATCGGCGTTGCGGCAGGTAAGATTTACGACTTTATCTGGGACAGCTTTTGCGACTGGTATATCGAGCTGACAAAGCCCCGTCTCAACGGAGACAATGAAGAACTGAAAATATCAGCTCAGAAGGTGCTGCTCTACGTTCTCACCGAGATACTGAAGCTTCTCCACCCCTTCATGCCTTTCATAACTGAGGAAATATGGCAGGCTCTGCCCCACGACGGTCAGGCTCTAATGGTTGCGTCTTACCCTGAATTCTCCGAGAAACTCAGCTTCCCTCAGGATGAGCAGAACTTTGAAATGGTTATGGCCGCAATTAAAGCAGTGAGAGCAAGAAGAAGCGAAATGAATGTTCCTCCGTCCAGAAAGGCAAGACTCTTTATTGTAACGGATAAACCTCAGCCCTTCAAAGACGGTGAAAACTTTATTAAAAAGCTTGCATACGCAAGCGAGGCTGTGGTTTCTGTTGAAACTCCTGAGAACAGCGAAAATATGGTTTCCGTTATTACCGATAATGCCCGCATGTTTATGAATATGGCAGAGCTTGTGGATTTACAAAAGGAGAAGGAGAGAATAGAAAAAGAGCTTGAGAAGGCTGAAAAACAGCTTCAGGCCCAGATCGGAAAGCTTTCCAACCAGAACTTTGTCTCAAGAGCGCCCGAGAATGTTGTTAACATCGAACGAGATAAAAAAGCAAAGCTGGAAGCCCTTATTGAAAACCTTAAACGCAGTCTTGAGAGTTTAGGAAAATAAAAGCGTATTTTAGGCCGCATATTTTGCGGCCTATTTTAATGTAATCCGTTATTTGCCTTTTGGAAATATAGAGCACATTGTTATAGGAGTAAAAAACTTGTTCGCTGATTATATATTTGAAAAACTTTTTAACTAATAAGAAAAACTGATTTAGTGTTCAAATTTGAGAAAAAGCCTTAAAAATAATTAAAGATAACTTAAAAAAATTCAGAAATAGTTATTTACAAATTTTGCATGAAATGTTATTATATAGACAATCTGGTACAGCAAGTCATAAAACATCGCCTAAAAATCTCTTGAAACAAGATTAAAAAAGGAGACATATATTATGAGTAAATTTGTTCCAGGTAAGTACAGCGGCGTCGCAAACGGTAATGGCTATGATAGCATGCCGAGTAAGATTAAAGTTCAGGTTACACTTTCTGAGGATAGAATTGAAAATGTCGAAATCATTTCTCACGGCGAGATTAAGGGCGTAGGATATGGTCTTAAAACTTCTCCGGTAGAAACTATTCCTGCTGAAATTGTTAAGCACCAGTCTCTTGGTATTCCTCCTGTAATTGGTGCAGAAAAAACATCTAAGGGCATAATAAAAGCATGCACCAGAGCTATTGAAAAGTCCGGTGCAAGCACTAAGGAGCTTCTTAAGAAAGTTCCCAGAGAGCCTCATGCTGACGAAGAAAGATTTGTAGATTTCCTTATTCTCGGCGGCGGCGCAGGCGGTCTTGCAGCAGGAGTTGAGGCCCGTCAGGCCGGCGCAGATGTTCTTATAGTTGAGGCAGCCGGTGTTACCGGCGGTTCAGCAGCCCGTTCCGGCGGCAAGGTAATGGCTCCCGGCACAAAGTGGCAGAAAGCTCAGGGTATTTATGATAGTCCTGATATGCTTTTTGACTACATGATGGCTCAGAGCAATGGCAAAGCTGATCCTAAGAAAATCCGTTATTTCTGCGATAGAGCTTATGAAAATCTGCTTTGGCTTGAGGCTTGCGGATGGAAATGTCAGGATGTTGAGCCTATCCATGAGAGCATCGTTCCTTGGCGAGTATATAATAGTGAAGGCGGACATTACATGTCTGCCGGACAGGGCGGACATATTACCTTTGCAATGCATGAAGAGTATGAACGTCTTGGCGGAGAATTTGTATTTAACTGCAGCCTTAAGGAACTTATTTTTGAGGATGGAGCAGTTAAGGGGGCAATTTGCGAATATGCAGGCGGCGGTAAGCTTACCGTAAGAGCTAATAATGTCCTTCTCGCCACTGGCGGTTTTGCTGCAAATAGAGAAAAGCTGGAGTCCATGTATCCTTGCATGAAGGGCTATTTTACAGATGTGCCTAAGACCAATGTGGGTACCGGTATTGAAGCGGGAGTTGCTGTGGGTGCTAAGGAATATGTTTCTCCCGGAGTTCAGGTTAACTACATGAGCACTACTCCTGCAATGATCGGTATCAACGAGGAAGCAGGACTTATTGTTGACCAGCACGGCAGACGTTTAGTAAATGAGTGGAGCTACCAGTATGTAGTCGGTGATGCTCTTATGCGTTCTAACTCCAATAACGGCTGGTATGTTACCTGCGGTAACGAGAGTTATAAAAGCGTAAATAAAGCATTCAAAGCCGGACCTACACCGGGTATGCCTGATGTTTTTGCTGATTCTATTGAAGAACTGGCAGAGAAGATGAAGGTTGATTATGCCACTCTTAAAGCTACAATTGACCGCTATAATGAACTTTCTGATAAGGGTGAGGACGAAGATTTTGGCAAGCCTGCGGCTTACCTGTTCCCTGTAAAGGGACCCAAATATGCTGCATTTTATTACTCTCCCTGCATAACCGTTACTTTCGGCGGATTGGTTACTGATCTGCTGGGTCGTGTTTTGGATAATAATGATAAGCCTATTCCCGGTCTCTACTCAACCGGTGAAGCTTCACCTACCGGTATTTATGGCACTATTTATCCCGGATGCGGTACTTCTATCGGTGCGGCAATTCTTTGGGGACGTGTTGCAGCCAAGATGGTAACAAATCAGCCTATAGACTGATTTTTAACAGTATGAAATTATTAAATCCGACGCAGCCTTGCGTCGGATTTTTATATACACAGCAGGATATTCTAAAAAAGGGCAAAAAACAAAGGAAATATCCTAAAATGCAGATTGGAGCCTGAAAATTTCCTTAATAAAATAATTTGTATAGAGAACAGCAGCGTTATATAAACTTCTGCTGATTTTATTCAATGCTTCTGCTTTTTTACAGAGGTCTTTTTTTCGACCTTATTTTTAAGTAAAATGTAATAAGATAGCACCGTGCAGTTAATATTGCGCGGTGCTTTTTTTATTTTGATAGGAGAGATGATAAATGGAAATCAGCAGTGCTTTTTCTTCTGGGAGGCTTACTGTTTACTTAAAAGGTGAACTTGACCACCATGCCTCTCGGCTCCTTATCCATGATCTGGATGAGCTGCTGGACGAATATCTGCCAAGAGATTGCGCCCTTAATCTGTCCGGTCTCAGCTTTATGGATTCCTCGGGTATAGCCGTCATAATAAGGCTCAGCCGACGTATGAAGGCATTGGGAGGCAGAGTTTGGATAGAAAATCCGGCAAAACAGCCGTATCGGGTGATAGATGCGTCCGGAATTGACAGGATAGTGCCTGTTGCTATTAGCAGATAGGAGGAAAAATGAAAGTACAAAATTACATAAAACTGGAATTTCCCAGCCTCAGCGCCAATGAAGCATTTGCGAGAACAGCGGCTGCGGCATTTGCTGCCCAGCTTGACCCAACTCTCGATGAGCTTGGCGATATTAAAACTGCTGTCTCAGAAGCAGTTACAAACAGCATAGTTCATGCCTACCCTGACTGTATTGGCAGAATTTCCATGAAAATGCGAATAATAGACGAAAATATTCTGGAAATATCCGTAAAGGATTGGGGAAAGGGCATAGAAAATATAGAGCAGGCCATGACACCCCTCTTTACCACCGGCGGAGAAGAGCGGAGCGGAATGGGTTTCAGCATTATGGGCAGCTTTACCGATAAACTGAGAGTACGCTCAAATCCGGGAAAAGGGACGACCGTCACAATGCAGAGAGGTCTTCGTTCCAGACGGAGAGGCATATGAGTGATGATATTTTCCGGGATTTAAAAGCTGCAAAAGCCGGTGACAAGGAAGCCTCCGAAAAACTTATAAGCGAGAACTCCGGCCTTATTTGGAGCATAGCAAGACGGTTTTTCGGAAGAGGCGTTGATGCTGAGGATTTATACCAGCTTGGATGCCTTGGATTTCTAAAGGCGATAGACGGCTTTGACGAGAGCTTCGGTACAAAATTTTCTACCTATGCTGTACCTAAAATTTCCGGGGAAATAAGAAGATTTTTAAGAGATGACGGCACCGTAAAGGTGAGCCGGGGCATAAAGGAGCAAGCTGCTAAAATACGAAATGCCAGAAACGTTCTTGAACAGCGTATAGGCAGAGAACCCACTATTACGGAGCTTGCCAGAGAGACAGGCTTCACACCTGAGGAAATAGCTTTTGCCGAGACTGCGGCAGGCCCTGCCGAAAGTTTACAGCGGGAAAGCGGAGAGGACGGATTTGCCCTTGAAATGGTTCTGGGCGATTACGGAGCAGAAGAAAAACTTGTGGAGCATGTGGCATTGAGACTTGCCATAGACAAGCTGCCAAACCGGGAAAAGCAGGTAGTGGCTTTGCGCTACTATCATGGCATGACTCAGCAAAACTGCGCCAAAGTAATGCGGGTGTCTCAGGTGCAGATCTCAAGGCTTGAAAAGAAAGCGGTAGACTTACTTCGGGAATATTTAAGTGAACAAAACGTATAAAAGAGCTTCATTGAAGCTCTTTATTTTTTGCGAAATTTAGTATATAATTATTCTGAAATTGTATGTAAGCCGGGAGATGAAAGAAAGAATGTACGGCATTGAAATAGATGAACAGTATAGATGCTGCAATAGAATTCATAATCCAGAGGATATTATAGTAAAAATAGGCAGTGCTGAAATCGGAGGCGGTCATTTCTGCATGATTGCAGGGCCTTGCTCTGTTGAGTCTGAGGAGCAGATAGTCGGTATTGCAAACGAGGTTAAAAAAGCCGGAGCCGATCTTCTGAGAGGCGGCGCATTTAAGCCCAGAACGTCACCATATGACTTTGCAGGTCTTAAAGCGGAGGGACTGAGACTTTTGAGCATAGCAAAGAAAGAAACGGGCTTGCCCATAGTTTCCGAAATTATGAGCCCCAGAGATTTAGAGCTTTTTGAGGATGTGGACGTTTTGCAGGTTGGGGCAAGAAACATGCAGAATTTTGAGCTTTTAAATGAACTGGGAATGATTCATAAGCCCATATTATTAAAGCGGGGTCCCGGAAATACTGTAAATGAGCTTTTAATGAGCGCCGAGTATATAATGTCTAAGGGTAACAGGCAGGTAATATTATGCGAGCGGGGAATTCGTACATTTTGTGAGCATACCAGAAATACGTTGGATTTGTCGGCAGTACCTCTTTTAAAGGGGCTTTCCTGTCTTCCTGTTATAGTGGATCCAAGTCATGCAACGGGAATTTCCCGCCTTGTGCCGCCAATGGCTTTGGCGGCTGTGGCAGGAGGTGCTGACGGACTTATGATAGAGGTACACAATGACCCGGAAAAGGCACTTTGCGACGGCCCACAGGCATTAAGGCCGGAGGAGTATGCGGCTGTTGCAGAAAAGGTAAGACAAATTCGGGCGGTATTATGAAAAAAATTATTACAGGCGTCGGCTCATATCTTATTGAGCAAGGCTTATTAGATAAAACAGGAGAGCTTATTTTATCTCAAACCAATGCTCAAAGGGCTATGGTTGTATCAGATGAAAATGTTTTCCGGCTTTACGGTGAAAGACTTTTAAATGCCCTTTCAGAGGCAGGTATAATAGCAGAAAGCATTGTTTTTCCGGCAGGGGAGAACAGTAAATGTCTGCAAAATTTTGAAAAGATACTCTTTAAGCTGTCGGAAGAAAATTTCAGCCGCAGTGACACTTTAATTGCACTTGGCGGCGGCGTTATAGGAGATTTAGGCGGCTTTGCGGCATCATGTTTTAAGCGTGGTATGACATTAATTCAGATACCTGCAAGCCTTCTGGCAATGGTTGATTCTTCTTTAGGGGGCAAGACCGGTGTTAATCTGCAGCGGGCTAAAAACCAGATAGGCAGTTTTTATGAGCCGGTGCTCACTATTTGCGATACTGATTTACTTAGATCTCTCCCTGAACGGGAATTTAAATGCGGCATGGGAGAAATTATTAAGTACGCAGTTCTTTTTGACAGAGAGCTTTTTTATACCCTTTTAAGGGGAAATTTTGATTTATCTCAGGTAATTGAGAAGTGTGCTCAGTATAAAACCAGTATAGTAAAGGAAGATAAGTTTGACCGAGGCCGCCGTCAGCTTTTGAATTTAGGACACACCGTGGGCCACGCAATAGAGGTACTGAGTGATTTTGAAATATCCCACGGTGAGTCTGTAACCACGGGGCTTTGCGTTATAACAAGAGCCGCAGTTGAAAAAGGTATATGCGGAAAAGAGACACTTACGGAACTTTCTGAAATGCTTAATAAATACGGCCTTACTGAATATACGGGCTTCAGCGTAAATGATGTATATGATGTGGTTTTAAAGGACAAAAAAATCAGCGGAAATGAGCTGACTCTTATAGTGCCTGAATGTATAGGCAAATGTAAGATGATAAAGATACAGCTGACACAGCTTAAAGATTTTCTAAAAGCCGGTGGATTAAAATGAAAAAAACAATAGAGCCGGGGGAGCGCTTTGGAGAAGTAAAAGCTCCTGCATCGAAGTCTGTCTGTCACCGTCTGCTGATTCTCACGGCATTCGGAGAGCGTTCCACAGTAATCGACACCGGTGAAATTTCAGCAGATATATCGGCAACTATTGCCTGCCTTGAAGCAATGGGCGCTCAAATAATAAAAGAGGATAATTTCGTAAGAATTACTCCGATAAAGGGGATGCCTGAGGGCGTTGTACATTTGAATTGCGGTGAGAGCGGGTCTACGCTGCGCTTTCTTCTGCCAATGGTGGGTGTAATTGGTGCGGATGCTGTTTTTCATTTGGATGGCAGACTTTCAAAAAGACCTGTTGCGCCCCTTATAAATGAGCTAAAATGCAATGGAATGAGCATTGAAGTTAATGAAAATACAATTTTCTGCCGAGGAAAGCTAAAGCAGGGAAATTATACAATCCCCGGTAACCTTTCCTCTCAGTATATTTCAGCTCTTTTAATGGCATTGCCTCTTTTAAACGGGGACAGTAATCTGAGTATAACAGGCAGTGTGCAGTCGGAACCGTACATTGAATTAAGTATGGAACTGCTTAAATATGCAGGAATTAAGATATATAAAACAGGAAGAGACTATGTAATAAACGGAAGCCAGCGTCCCAAGCTGCCGGAAAGTATTGCAGCAGAGGGAGATTATTCTTCTGCTGCTTTTTTCCTATGTGCAGGTGCACTCTCTCAAAAAGGCATAAAGGTAGGTAACTTGAATAAAAATTCAGTTCAGGGAGACAGAGAGATAATTGCTGTATTAAAGCGTATGGGCGCTGATATTGAACAGAAATCAGACACAGTTACAGCTCGGCGGGGAAGACTTACAGGAACCGTAATTGATGCGGCTCAAATACCCGACCTTGTGCCTGTTCTTTCAGCTGTGGCGGCGTTAAGTGATGGCGAGACCAGAATAGTAAATGCCGAAAGATTAAGATTTAAAGAGAGCGACAGACTGAGCACTACAAGGAAAATGCTTTCTGCACTTGGCGCAGATATAGTGGAATTACAGGACGGACTTGTAATTCACGGTAAAGAACATTTAAAAGGCGGCCTGACGGAAAGCTTCGGTGACCACCGTATAGCAATGGCGGCCGCAGTTACAGCCATCGGCTGTGAAAATGCGGTAATAATAGATAATGCGGAAGCGGTAGGAAAATCCTATCCCGGATTTTGGTGGGATTTTCAGAGCCTTGGAAGGGAGAAAAGATGAGTATATACGGAGAAAATATAAAGCTTAATATCTTCGGACAGTCCCATTCTGCGGCAATAGGTATGTGCTTAGAAGGAGTTCCGGCAGGTTTTGAGCTTGATTTTGCAGAGCTGCAAAGCTTTATGGACAGGCGCGCACCGGGGAAAAGCCCTCTTTCTACAGCGAGAAAAGAAAGTGATGTGCCGGAATTTTTGTCCGGTTTAAAAGAAAACGTTACCTGCGGCGTTCCGATAACGGCGATAATACGAAATACTGACGTAAAAGCTTCTGATTATGAAGAATATAAAACCTTGCCAAGACCGGGACACGCAGACTATACAGCCAAAATTAAATATAACGGCTTTCAGGATTATTCCGGAGGCGGTGCTTTTTCAGGGCGTATGACTGCACCTCTTTGCCTTGGCGGCGGTATTTGCAAACTGCTTTTGGAGAGAGAAGGAATAAAAATAAATTCCCGCGTATTATCCATAGGCGGTCTGACCGATATGAAAAAAGCGGAAGAGCTAATATTGAAAGTAAAGGCGCAGGGGGACTCTGTTGGCGGGGTTATTGAATGTACGGCTGAAAATATTCCTGCAGGTCTGGGAGGTCCGCTTTTCGATGGTATGGAAAGCAGAATATCTTCTGCTGCATTTGCAATTCCGGGAGTTAAGGGGATAGAGTTCGGAGCGGGTGCGAAGTGCGCCGAAATGCTGGGCAGTGAAAATAATGATGACTTTACCATTACGGACGGTAATATAGTCACTTTAACAAATAACTGCGGCGGAGTTTTGGGCGGAATTACTAATAGTATGCCCCTTGTATTCAGACTGTATATTAAGCCTACGCCTTCAATAGCCAAAAAGCAGAGGAGCGTTGATTTAAGCAGTATGGAAGAAAAAAGCATAAGCGTTCATGGCAGACACGATCCCTGCATTGTGCCTCGGGCTTTGCCGTGTGCAGAGGCTGTGGCGGCACTTGCGGTATATGACGCCTTATTAGGCAGAAAAAAGGAAATTTTATAATGGACATAAAAAGTTTAAGAGCAGAAATAGACAAAATAGACCGTGAGTTAATAGAGCTTTTCTGCGCCCGCATGGACGTTTCACGGAAAGTAGGGGAGTATAAAAAGAAAAACTCCGTTCCTGTTTTGGACGAAAAAAGAGAAAATGATAAAATCGAATGGATTAAATCAGTTTGCAGTCCTGAATATTGGGAGGAAACGGTTGAACTATATAAAAAAATACTGGAGATGAGCCGCAATATACAGCGCGGCAAGTGCGGCCTTTTGGGGGATAAACTAAGGCACAGTTACTCTCCTCAAATACATTCAAAATTTGGGGATTACCAATACAAGCTGTATGAAAAAAATTCCGAACAAGTAGAGGATTTTATAAAAAACGGGAACTGGGACGGGCTTAACGTCACAATGCCCTATAAGAAAACTGTTCTTCCCATGTGTTCCGAGCTGTCGGACAGAGCAAAAAAAATCGGCAGTGTCAATACTCTCATTAAACGACCGGACGGCAGCATATACGGAGATAATACGGATGCCTACGGCTTTGAGTGCCTTGTAAAAAAACTGGGTGTTGAGGTAAAGGACAGAAAGGCTGTTGTGTTTGGAAGCGGCGGAGCTTCAGCCGCTGTTTGTGCGGTTTTAAAGGATATGGGTGTATCAGAGCTTTATGTTATATCAAGACACGGAGAAGATAACTACAATAATCTCAGCCGCCACTTCGACAGTGAGATAATAGTAAACGCCACCCCTTTGGGAATGTATCCGGATAACGGGAAAGCGGCTGTTGATTTAAGCCTGTTTCCAAAGTGCAAGGCGGTGTTTGACCTTGTATATAATCCTGTTAGAACGGCGCTGATAATGCAGGCAGAAAGCTTAAATATTCCATGTGCCGGCGGACTTTATATGCTGGTAAGTCAGGCTAAGGGCAGCAGCGAACAGTTTTCCGGCAGAAAAATCCCGGAAAGCGCAATAGAAAGTGCAATGCGGGAGCTTAGACTTTCAATGGAAAATATTGTGCTTGTGGGTATGCCGGGATGCGGTAAATCAACAGTAGCGGAAGAACTTTCAAAAATTTCCGGCAGAAAGGTATATGACAGCGATCACATTATTGAGGAAAATGAAGGAATGACTATACCGGAAATTTTCACAAAATTCGGAGAAAGTCATTTCAGAACCTTGGAAACAAAAGTCCTTTCCGAACTGGGAAAGCTGTCAGGGGCTGTAATTGCAACAGGTGGCGGCGCTGTTACAAGAGAGGAAAACTATCCCTTGCTGCATCAAAATTCACATATTGTATGGATAAAGAGAGAGCTATCCCTTTTACCGTCTGACTCAAGACCTATATCTCAAGCTAAAGGCATAGAAAATATATATGCTGAAAGAGAAAAGATGTACAGTGACTTTTCCGACTTTGCAGTTCTTAACGATAAAAGTCCATCTCAAACCGCCAATACCATTTTGGAGAAATTAAAGTGAAATTATTTATTATTAACGGCCCGAACCTTAACCTTTTAGGACTTAGAGAGCCTGATATATACGGTAAAGAAGATTATTCCGCTCTTTGCAGCTTTATAGAAAGCAGCTGCAGAGAGGCAGGCTTGGAGTATAAGATTTTTCAGTCTAACCATGAGGGAGAACTGGTTGACATAATACAGAGTGCCTACAATAATGCAGACGGTATAGTTATAAATCCTGCTGCCTATACTCATACCAGTATTGCTATTCTGGACGCTTTAAAGGCTGTTAATCTTCCGGCTGTGGAGGTGCACTTGTCAGATATAAGCAGTAGAGAAGATTTTCGTCAAATATCCTATCCCGGTATGGCCTGTATTAAGACTGTAAAGGGTATGGGCTTTGAGGGATACAGGCAGGCAATCTTATTTTTAAAATCATATTTAGAGTGACAAAAACTCAGACCTTTGTCTAAAAAAAGCTCAGTCAATTTTGACTGAGCTTTCTTTTTAAATATTCGCTTTTTCGGTAAAAATTTGTTTGGTGTATTTTCTCTTTCTCCATATGATGAAATATGCAAACAGCATTCCCGACACGCCGCATACAAGCATGCACAGTCTGTAATCCAAAACTTCACCCAGAGCACCTATAAGAAGGGAAAGAATACCACCCATTGCAAAAAACAGAATATCTGAGAATGCAATAACACGGGCTCTGTATTCATCGGGAATATAACTCTGCAGGGCTGCTTCACGGAGCGATGCGCTGTTAGAACCTAAAAAGCCGCATACAGCCCGGTTTAAAAGCATGAAAGGATAGGGAAGGAATAAAAGACAGGCATCCATTAAATCGTAAAATTCATAAATAAAGAAACATAGATTAAATTTTTTCTCTTTTTTGATCTTAAGATTATAGTGGAATAATCCGCCAATAGCACGCCCTATACATTCCGCAACGGAGAAAAAGGAGTACATTGCTACGGTAAATCCGGGAGCAGTACGGAAAAAGGCTATCATTATAGGGCCGTAACCGTTGGCTATACCGTTTGCAAAACCGGTATAAAGATAAGAATAGCCAATGCCTTTTTCTCTTTTAATAAATTCAAGAGCGTCTTTTATGTCTCGCTTCCAAAGATTAAAGGAAAACTTCTCTCCGTTCATTCTCTTTTCTTCGTTAATTTTAATACCGCTTTCGATGCATGCAGCCAGCATAGATAAAGTACCCTGAATAATAAGTATCCATGCCACGCCTATGGTGTCCATCAGCCATGCCGCTATCGGCATCATAATTACCATAAGTACGGGATAGACCATTGACGATACGGCATAACCCTTTTGCTCCATGCCTTCGGGAATAAGGTTTGGGTAAATGCTGTTATATGCCAGCATATCAAAGCTGCCAAGGGACTGCAAAAGCAGAGAAAAACAGACATAGCCTGCGTAAGAAAAGGGCATTTTAAGCAGATAAAAACCTGCAAGGGTGTACAATAATCCGTTAACTAAATCTCCGCCAACGAGAAAAAGCTTACGGGGAAGTCTGTCCATATAAGGAGCGGCAAATATAGGGATTATAAATCCGGGTATAAAGGCAACGGCAACAATAATAGCTGAAGCTAATGTGCTGCCTGTTTCATCATAGACCAGAAAGGACATCGCAAAATTGCCGGCAATTCCGCCGATACCGCCTAAAATTGTGGCGATAATAAGCAGTGTAAAATTTTTAGTCCAAAGTTTTTTCTTCATTTTCTCACCTCTTTCCATATTTTAACATATGGCTTTAAAGAAGCACAATGGAGTATATTGGGGAAAAATAGCTCAAAGTTCACCTTTAAAGGCTGCTTTTTGGCGGTAAGAGGGAAAAGCAAGCAAAAGTTCGTAAGCCTGTTTATATTTTCGCTTGTGTTCGAGATATTCAAGCATCCATGGCATATGGAAAATGCAGAATCCCACGGGCATTTTTGCTCTCATCTCCTTAAAGCAATTTACAAGGACACGGCCGTATTCCTCACAGTCCAAATAATTATCATTATTTAGGCGAATTTCAACAATCCTGCAAATTTTTTCCCACGTTTCGTCCGGCTTTTCTTTCATAATCTCAAAAGCCCTGTTGAGAACTGCCTGAGCTTTAGCCTTTTGCCCTGTTTTTTCATAGCATATTGAAAGCTTGTGCAGGTTCATCAGGTTCTCTTCCTTGCAGCCCTCAAAGTAGCGAAGAGCCTCAGTATATTGTCCCAACTCAATTCTTGTAGAAGCAATATTGTAATCAATAGAATTAAGGATGGTGTATTCGCCCAAATCAAGAGCCAGACTTCTTGCAATTTTATAATGAGAGTTCATGGCATCAAAATACAGGAGATTTGAGTAGCATGAGCCTATATAATAGTGTGAATACATTATGTTCAGTGCTCTGCCCTCAGATGCTGCCTGCTGAATCGCAAGCTGTAAAAGCTCAATGGCTCTTGTATTTTCTCCGTTCCAGTAGCGATAATTTCCGGCGGTTAGATAGATAAAAGAGCAGGGGTTAAGCTTTATTGCCTCTTCAAAACGCTCCTGCAAAGCTCTTTGTATAGAGAGCTGCCTGTGGTCCATACATACTTCTATAGCTTCCGGAAGAGGCTTTGCACCATCTTTGCTTACAGTTTTAAGCAAAAGTGCATCCAAACCGTATATACTGTTTAAATATTTATTCCAGATTGGAGATGCACAAAGTTTTTGAAATCGTCTTGTATGGCCGGATAGCAGCAGTTCCCATGCGTTTTCTATAAGCTCTTGGTAAATTCCCGTGCTTTGCCATTCAACTCCCAAGCGCTCAAAAAGCAGAGACAATATTTCGGCGGAAGGCTCCGCTTTGCCCTGCTCTATTTTCGAAAGGTAAGAGACTGTGCATATATCTTTGCAAAGACCTTCCTGACTCCAATTCCGTTTCAGCCTTTCATGGCGAATAAGAAACTGAGGATATTTCATTATTATCACCTCGGAAATATTTTATCATATATACTAAAGACAATACAAGCTGCTGTTTTGGGGAAAATTTTCTTTAAAACTTCATTTTAAATATGCAAATTAGAAAAACCCAGTAAAAAAGAAGCAGCTTATACTGCTCCTTTTTTCTTATATGATAATTTTTGAATATGTTTATGATACAATATCTGAGTGAAATAAGAGAACAGTTATACCCGTATTTTACACCTTGGTCATGTACGGAGCGGCAGCTCTAAGCATAAGTTTTTTTGTGCCGATGCCCTCAAAGTTTATTTCTATAAGGAAATCTCCGCCCATAGGCGTCATTTTAACTATGGTACCCTGTCCGAAAGACTTGTGACGAATATTGTCTCCTGTATTAAAATCAGAGGAGACGGTTTTTGTGACGGGGGTAAAACCGGGAATACTTCCGTAATTAGTACGGCGCTCCGGGGGAGTGTAGTCCCAAGGAGTGTTGTAACTTTTATCACTGTATGCGTATCCGTCGGGAATATCTTTTTCAATGTCATCTTCCGAAATCTCATCTACAAAGCGTGAAACCCTGTTAGCAGTGGTACGTCCGAAAAGCATTCTCTGTTTAGCACAAACAAGGAAGAGCTTTTCCTTTGCTCTTGTGAGAGCAACATAGCAAAGACGGCGCTCTTCTTCCATTTCATCCGGTTCGCCTATAACTTTTGTTCCGGGAAAAATACCTTCCTCCATGCCGCTTATAAATACGGTAGGAAATTCAAGTCCCTTTGCGCTGTGCATTGTCATCATCACAACACAGTCTGAATCCTTATCGTAATTATCCAAATCGGTGTAAAGGGAAACGTTTGCCAGATACCCTTCCAGAGACATGTCACCAGAGCTTCTCATATACTCAATGATACTGGTTTTAAGCTCTTTAACGTTTTCCGCACGTTCTTTGTCTTTTTCATCCTCGGAAAGTTCAAGCATATTAAGGTAGCCGCTCTTGCTTAAAAGCTCATCGAAAAGCTGATCGGGTGAGTGCGTTTCGGAAAAACTCCTAAGCTCTTTTATCATATTTGCAAACTGACGTAATTTAATTGCAGTTCTTTGGAGTTCGGGATACCTGTCGGCTGTATCAGCAATTTCAAAAAGACTGGCCCTCTCTCTTGCGGCAACAGAGCTGAGGGTATCAATACTCTTTGCACCTATACCTCTGGGCGGTGAGTTTATTATTCTTAAAAGTCTAAGGTCATCAGAGGGAACGGCAATAAGGTTTAGATAAGAAAGAACATCTTTAATTTCCGCTCTGTCAAAAAAACGGTTGCCTCCAATGACACGGTAGGGTATTCCGGCTCGCTTAAATGCAAATTCAAGCTGGCTGGACTGTGCATTCATTCTGTACAGCACAGCGTGGTCGCGGAAATTGGCACCCTTACCGTAATCGGACATAATGGCAGAGGCAATGTATCGGGCTTCTTCATTTTCATTATCCGCTACATAAAGTTTTAATTTATCGCCTGTACCGTTTTTCGTCCAAAGTTCCTTGCCTTTTCTGCCATTGTTATTTCTTATGACAGCGTTGGCAGCGTTTAATATGTGCTCGGTTGAACGGTAATTTTGCTCAAGCCGTATGGTGCGGCAGTTTTTGTACTGATTTTCAAAGGAAAGAATATTTTCTATGGTTGCGCCTCTGAATTTATAAATACTCTGGTCATCATCACCAACAACGCATATATTGCCCCTGCCGCCGGCAAGAATAGAAGCCAGAAGATACTGGAGATGGTTTGTGTCCTGATACTCGTCTATAAGTACATATCGGAAACGCTCCTGCCAGTATTTTCTTACATCGTCATGCTCCTGTAAAAGCTTTACCGTAAAAGATATAAGGTCATCAAAGTCCATTGCGTCCGCAGAGAAAAGACGGCGCATATATTCGGAGTAAATTTCACCTATCTTCTTTTTTCGCATATCTAAGGCAGCTTCTGCTCCCTTTAAAAATTCAGCAGGTAATATCTGTGAGTCCTTGGCAGAACTTATTGCGTTTAATACACTTCTGGGCTTAAACACCTTATCGTCAAGGTCCATGTCTTTAATAATACGCTTTAAAAGGCTGAGACTGTCAGATGTATCATAAATGGAAAAACTGCTTGAAAAACCAAGTTTTTCAGCATCACGCCTTAAAATTTTGACGCATGCAGAATGAAATGTGCAGGCCCAAATATCATCTCCCGCACTTCCCAGCATATTTTGAAGTCTTGCCTTTAACTCCTCTGCAGCCTTATTTGTAAAAGTGATTGCCAGAATACGCCAGGGTTCAACCGGGTCTAAAGCAGCAAACTGAGCTGCTTTAGGTGATTTGGCTTTTAGGGCACTAAGCATCGTTTCATCGGCATTCTGCGGAAGCTCTGAGCTGTCGCTGCCTTTTCCGTATTTTAAAAGGTTAGCAATGCGGTTTATTAACACTGTGGTCTTGCCGCTTCCGGCTCCCGCCAGTATCAGCAATGGCCCCTCCGTGGCCAATACCGCCTCGCGCTGCATATTATTTAAATCTTTAAATTCAGCGTTTATGTACGCTCTTCTCGCATTAGCGAATTCTTCATTAAACTTAGTATTCATGACCTTTATTTTAACATAAACTGCTGGTTTCTACAAGCTTCAAAAAATATGTAAAATATAAAAAGAAACAAAGCGGATACAAAATCGCCAAAAAAGATTGACAAGATACTACACCGTGGGTTAATATATCAGCAGGTGTATTTTAACCTTAGTAGTACCGCCCTTTTCATATAAAAGGGCGTTTGTAAGAAAAGAGAGAAAATTCATGAAAAACTTTTTTAAAAAGCTTTGGGCGACTTTGACGGAACCTAAAAATGAAAAGTATGTTTTGATTACTCTGCCATGTATAGCTGTGCTTATTGCAGCACTTATTCTGGCACCCAGTCTTATTCGTATTTCAAGACATGAGACAATAAATAAGGAAAACGATAAGATTTCAATTGAGAGCAGTTCATCAAAGAAAGAAACTGCAAATAAATATTCAGCAGATTATAAGAACGCCCCTCCAATACAGGACGATAAAAAATCCCTTGCATCTCCGGCTGTTAACGATAAAAAGGACGGAGATCTAGAGAGTAAAAGCAACGAAATTCAGAATAAAAAATCCGATGCCGGTACTAATACAAAGCCTGACAGCAGCGTAAAATCTACACCCAAACCTACCCCTAAACCTACACCTAAACC
>JAHHRS010000079.1 GCA_020025675.1 Oscillospiraceae bacterium | reverse complement strand
ATAAGTAAGGCTGTAACAGCTGAGGGAATAGCAGCCTGTACAAATTTATTTTCTGTAACAGCCGAAAGTCCAACAGCAAAAACCGCAAAACTAACCATTATAATACTGTTAGCGCAGCGGTTGTCATCTGTCACCCAGCCGCTCAGTCCAACACCTGCACCGTAGGTTGAGTTCCATGTTCCGGTTGCAAGGGCAATAACAATAGTAACCAGAAGGATAATTGCTGCATATTCAATACCTTTAATTGCCTGTTTCTTGCTTTTTTCATCACGTATAAGATATATAAAGCACACTGCAAATACAGGTGTCTGAATAACTCTGGCATAATATGCCAAATCGTAAAACATATTTATATATCCAAGCCTGAACCCGTTTAACATGTGCAGAATTCCAAAGCCTGCAATTACAGACATAGACGCAATAAAAGCTTTTTTCTTTTTCAGGCTGAAAAGCAGATACAGCGGTAATATAAGCATTATTAAAAGACGCAAATAGCCCGCCGCCGTAGCCACAGAATCCTGTGTCCAGAAGGCCAAAGCGTCCAGAACAGGCTGAGCAGCTATAAGCAGTACAAGCCAGTTATTCTTTAAGAAAATTTTTATTTTTTCCATAATATTATCAGCCCAGAAGCTTCTGAAGCTGTTCCTTTATATTATTGTTGTATTCGCTCAAATCATCAAAAGTTTTTTCCTTCTTCTGAGCTTTGGAAAGCGCTTCTGCAATATTCTCCGTGCCTTCAAGACCGGGATTATACTTTTCCAGATTTTTTCCCATGAAAAGTTCCAATCCCAGAGACTTCGCCTCCCACAGTACTATTCCCTGCCCCTCATATCGGCTTGTAAGAGCAAAGCCGTCCATTTGCTTTACATATGGGAAAGGATTTTTCTTGTTTCCTAAAAAGCTTACAAATGAGCTTAGTCCAAGTCTGTCTCTCTGCTGTTCAAGTTCATTTCTGTCCGGCCCGTCACCTATAATATAAAGATGAATATCCTGCCGATTTTTTATAACCTCTGCCATATCATCAAGTAAAATATCATAGCCTTTTTGTCTGCAAAGACGGCCTACAGAGCAGAGATTGTACACGCTGTCGTTAGTGGTAAAATCAGTTTCTTCCTCAGCCTGTGTAAAAATAAGCCCTGTGTCAACGAAATTCTGTATGGAGGAAATTTTCACATCATTAAGGCCGGTCATTTCCCTGAAACTTGGAATTATTCCCGGGGAAACAGCACAGAATTCGTCAAAATACTTGAATTTTCCTTTAAAAAAATTCCAAAGAATTCTGTATTTAGGCTCTTCACTGTATTTTATCTTAACGTCATTGTGTATCCACATCACACGTTTTTTTGCTTTTACCGAAAGTGCAGCCACAGCGCACTCACTGCTGTAACTGTTAAATTCCACCGCCACATCGTATTCCTCATTGCTGTACGGAAAACGACCCACAGCCTTCAAAATTCCGAAAGGCACAAACCTTGTAAAATAAGGAAAAGGCTTAAAATATATGAATTTAAGGTTTTGGTGCTGCGGGAGCTGATAGAACATGTTCTTATTGCAGTAATACACATCAACCTTATATCTGTTGTAATCAAGATTATCCAGAATACTTACAAGAGCACGCTGAATACCGCCCACGCCGAAGTCTCTCGTGAAAAATGCGATTTTTTTCATAATCAGTTCTCCTGACGATTTTTCATTCTAAATATTCAGATTTTTGTTCATTATAACATTATCGCCAATAAAAGTAAATGAACTAATCAAAATGAACAAATGGGAAAAAACAAACGGCGCTCCCCATACGGGAAGCGCCGTTTGAAAACAAAATGAGCTTATATACGCTCTTTAACCTTAGCCTTCTTACCCACGCGATCACGCAGATAGTAGAGCTTGGCTCTGCGAACCTTACCGTGACGAATAACGGTAATAGATTCAATGGAGGGTGAGTGAATGGGGAAAACCTTCTCAACACCTACGCCGTAAGATACGCGGCGAACGGTGATGGTCTCATTGATGCCGCCGTGCTTTCTGGCAATAATGGTGCCTTCAAATGCCTGGCTGCGCTCACGGTTTCCTTCCTTAACGCGGACGAGAACACGTACAGTGTCACCAACGTTAAACTCGGAAATTTCTTCCTTCATGTACTTTTCGCTTAAAATTTTGACCAGATCCATAATCTAATCCTTCCTTCATATAGACGTTCTATACCGTTGGGAATTATCCTCGGCAGCGGACCGCCTTTCTTAGTGTGCAGCAATTTGTCTGCACAAGCTATGGTATTTTACCATAAGCACTTCCCTATTGCAAGTCTTTTTATCGGAAAATATTCATTTCTTTGTCATAGCCCTCAAGTCTTGTAAATTTTGCAAAATCCGGAGCTATATCCGCCGCTTTTTGTTCCAATGCATCGCAGAAAAGCTGGGGATTTAAAGTGGGTTCCTGAGCAGATACGAATACATGGAGCTCAACTCCCTCAGCTTTTGCTTCAAAGCTTAAATCTTTAAATGCAGGGCGAATATCCATTTCACCCATACCCCTCTTTGTTTTTTTGCTTATAACAATACTCTCCTGAGCGAAAAACTCTCTGAGCTTATCTGCCATCTCCCCTTTATCCCGCTCATCGTATTCAAAAATACCTGCTATCTCAAGCCATTTAAGCTGAGATGCTTTGCATGCTGCTTCATATACATCATACACCTCTATGCCTTCAGGCATCTGACGGGTCAGTCTCTCAGGCATAGCTGAAATATCTTCCTCATTTTTAAGGCTGAAATCCATCAGCTCGCATAGGCTTGAAGCACCTACGGAAAGAGGCAGGGATATTGAAATCTGAGGGTGAGGGTTAAACCCCTTGGAATATTCAAGCTCATATCCTGCTCTTGCAAAGGCCCTCTGCATAGTACGCATAAGGTCAAGGTGGGATATATAGACAGCTCTTCCTGTCTTTTTGAAACGCAGTCTCAGTTTATTCATCGCAGCGTCTGCCTCCTTCTAAAAGCTTCAGTGCGCCGCAGCCCATGCACTGTTTGCGGCAGTCAGGCGAGAGCTGAGATTTATAACACATCTCTCTTTCGTGCAGCAGGTGTGCCTTTCGTACGCCTACATCTATGTGATCCCATGGCAGCACGCTTTCCAGAGGATAATCACGGTTTGCATAAAATTCAGGGTCAATACCGCACTTTTTAAATGCGTTCATCCATCTTTCAAAGGAGAAGTAATCGCTCCAAGCATCCAGCCTGCCTCCGTTGCGGTGTACCTCTTCTATTACATCCGCAACTCTTCTGTCACCTCTGGAGAGCACAGCTTCAATAAGGCTTGTCTCTGCATCATGCCAGTTATAAGTTACATTTCTCGCAGTAATATTGCTTCTTAACAGGTTTACACGTCTTAAATATTCTTCAATGCTTATCTGAGCCTCCCACTGGAAAGGGCTGTGGGGCTTTGGAATAAAGCAGGAAGTGGAAATGGTTATTTTGACACCTCGGTTTTTGTTGGGAGAATTAACCCGCCAGCAATGCAGCACTTCGTTTGCCATTTCAGCTATGCCCAGTATATCCTCGTCTGTCTCCGTAGGAAGACCAAGCATATAATAAAGCTTAACTGTGTTCCATCCACCTTCAAAAGCAATTTTGCAGGTATGGAGCAAATCCTCTTGCGTAACGTTTTTATTTATAGCGTCTCTAAGTCTCTGGCTTCCGCCTTCAACGGCAAAGGTAAGCCCGCTCTTTCTGACTTTCTGAAGTTTCTCCATTAAATCCATTGAGAAGTTGTCCGCTCTGAGAGAAGGAAGAGAAATGCCTATGCTTCTCTCCTGGCAGTAATCCAGCAGTCCATCGCACAATTCAGGAAGCTCTCGATAGTCGCTGGTGCTGAGTGAAAGCAAGGTAACGTCCTGGTAGCCTGTATTTTTAAGAGTTTCAATGCCCTGTTTAACAAGAGTCTCCGTTTTTTTAGACCGAATGGGTCTGTAAACATGTCCTGCCTGACAGAAGCGGCAGCCGCGGACACAGCCTCGGAAAATCTCAAGACTCACTCTGTCGTGAACTATCTCAGTTGATGGGACTATGGGATTTGTGGGGAAAGGAGAGGAATCCAAGTCCTGTATAATCCGTTTTTTAACCTTCTCCGGTGCCCCCTCTGTCGGTGTTACAGATTTTATGGTGCCGTCCTCATTGTAGCTCACATCATATAATGAAGGCACATAAACGCCCTGTATCTGAGCGGCATTAACTAAGAATTCATGTTTACTCCAGCCCTCATCCTTAGCCTTTTTATAGAGGCAAAGCACCTCATTATTTACTTCCTCGCCCTCTCCGACAATAAAGAGGTCAATAAACGGGGCCATAGGTTCCGGATTAACAGCGGCCGTACCGCCGGCAAAAATAAGGGGTGACAGCCCATTTCTGTCCTCACTTCTGAGAGGAATACCCGCCATGTCCAGCATGTTGAGCACCGTAGTATATGCCATTTCATAACCTATGGAAAAGGCAAGCATATCGAATTTATCCAGACTGTCTCCGCTTTCAAGTGCGTAGAGCGGAAGATTTGCTTTCCGCATTTCCTCGTACATATCTCCCCATGGAGCAAAAACCCGTTCGCACCATACAAAATCAAGGCTGTTCATGGTATTGTACAAAATACTCATTCCCAAATTTGACATGCCTATCTCATATGTGTCGGGAAAGCAAAATGCAACACGGACAGTAATGTTATCTTTATCTTTTATTATCTGGTTGAATTCTCCGCCTGTATAACGTGCAGGCTTCTGCACTTTCAGCAGAATTCTTTCAAGTCTTTTATCCATAGTAAACTCCATAATATTTGGTTTGAGGAATGGGAAAAAACCTCGGCTGTAGTATTTTACAATACTTCTCTCCGTTTTACAATACCCGGCCGCTCTTCCTGATAAAAAAGGAGCCATATTGCAGCCACAAGCAGAGCTGCTCCCCTTTCATGGAACATAAGCCATACACCTGAAGCCAGCAGGCACAGGGCTGTAAGCAGACTTAACATCCGGCTCAACTGTTCTCCCCTCCTGTCCCCAAATATTGCATAGGCCAGCTGAGCAAAAATTCTGCCGCCGTCAAGGGGCATGACGGGCAGCAGATTAAAAACAGAGAGAATCAGGCTTGTTCCTGCGGAAAGGCATAAAGTTGAATTATTTAATTCAGTTCCGTATTTTGAAGCAGCGTATGCAAACGCAAAGCCCGCTAACGGTCCTGCTGCGGCGGCTAAAGCATGTCCGAGAGCGCCGGTGTATCCGTAGTAGTCAATGCAGAAGCCTTTTACCTCAACACGAAAGCCCTTTATATGTAAGCCAAGCAACCACAGTGCCGTAATGTGCCCCAACTCATGGATTATCAAAGCTGCCGCCACAGCCGCCAGCTCCTCTGGTTTTGAGAGGTAAAACAGCACCCCTAAAATTGCAAGAGCGGCGGCACTTACATAGAATTTTCTTCGCTTCATACTTAATTCTCCGGTTTTAAACTTATAATGCTTACCTGTTTATCATCTGCTTTTTTGTCCTCAATTACTGAATTCTCTTCTGCTTTTACGGTTTCTTTTTTATCTTGCTGTCCCAGTCCAAACACCTCTGTCAGATCTTGGACTAACCCTTTCCGGCTGAGTTGTCTGCCCATAGTCTCAATTACTTCAATACAGTTTTCATCATTGCTCAGTAAATAAAGGGTTTTTTCCCTCATATCCTCTGCCACACCCGGAAATGTCATTTTTACAGTGGCTAAAAGCGCAAATACAAATACGCTTATATAAATTTTCATTTCATCCATACGGTCATCTCCCCTTGGAGCATTATATTTTTCATATTCTCGGAGTATGCGCAGATATTTTGCTTGACATTGCAAAAGAAAATTACTATAATGAATAGGCTTTATCGGGGTGTAGCGCAGATGGTAGCGCGCTTGGTTCGGGACCAAGAGGCCGGGAGTTCAAGTCTCCCCACTCCGACCATGCAGAGTGTCCTTATAGGATTTGAGAAAATCCTGTAACGGACACTCTGC
>JAHHRS010000078.1 GCA_020025675.1 Oscillospiraceae bacterium | reverse complement strand
TGGAATGAATTTTCTCGGCATTGAATTTGATATAAAAAATTTACCTGAACTTGACAGGGACTTTATTCCTCTCGGACGTTTTAATGAGGCTTACCTTAAAGGCGCTGAAAAACCGGTCTCCGTTGCAGTTGAAAGAGCAGGGGGTGAGATAGCCTCTGTTGATACTTTTATATACGGTACTGAAGATATGCACGCTGCCGACTGCTATTATATAAACCGCCTTGTTAAAACTATACTGTGGATGAAGGGCGGCTTTAGAATTTATGTTGCCGGTGACGAAAATATCTATAACTACCTGAAGGAGGCCTACTCAGAGGAAGGCGTTCAGGCCTTTGATAAGGACTTTATGTCAAAGGTCTATGAGCATGAATTTGAGGTGATTTTCTGCCGCAGGGTTCCTGAAACCAAAGACTCTCCCCAAGCTATCGGCGGACATACGGAAGGCTGCCGCATAGGATTTGACGCAGGGGGAAGCGACAGAAAGGTTTCCGCTGTCATTGACGGCGAGACTGTTTACTCCGAGGAGGTTGTCTGGTATCCTAAGCTCAACGCCGACCCGGACTATCACTATGACGGCATTGTTTCCGCCTTCCGCTCTGCCGCCGAGCATATGCCCAGAGTTGACGCCGTGGGTGTTTCTTCTGCCGGTATTTTCATAAATAACCGTGCTATGACCGCTTCTCTGTTTATTAAAGTTCCCGATGAGCTTTACGACAAAAAAGTGAAGAATATTTATATTAGGGCTGTTCACGACACATTCGGTGACATTCCTTACAGCGTTGCAAACGACGGAGACGTAAGCGCCCTTGCAGGCGCTATGAGCCTTAAAAAGAATAACGTTCTGGGTATGGCTATGGGTACAAGCGAGGCTGTGGGTTTTGTTGACGCAGAGGGTAAAATAACAGGCTGGCTCAATGAGCTTGCTTTTGTGCCGGTGGATGCAAACCCTGAGGCTATGCGTGACGAGTGGAGCGGTGACATCGGCTGCGGCGTTAAATACTTCTCTCAGGACAGCGTTATTAAACTTGCCCCAAGAGCAGGCATTGAACTGGATGAGAGCTTTTCCCCCGCTGAAAAGCTGAAAGTCGTTCAGGGTCTTATGGCTCAGGACGATGAGAGAGCTGCCGCTGTTTACAGGAGCATCGGCTGCTATCTGGGTCACACTCTGGCATACTATTACAGCCTCTACGGCTGTGAGCATGTGCTGCTGCTTGGCCGTGTAATGTCCGGCAAGGGCGGCGATCTTATTATTGAAAACTGCGGCAGGGTACTGAAAGACGAGTACCCCCAAATTGCCGAGAAAATAAATCTGGCTCTGCCGGACGAGTATTTCCGCCGTGTGGGTCAGTCCGCTGTTGCGGCCTCTCTGCCTGAAATAAAATAATTCTAAAACTATATAATTTGCGGCACGGTTCTTTTATGAACCGTGCCGCACTTTTTTTATTTACCGATAAAGTTTTAAAGCCTATCCCTTACCGCCTTTACACATACGGAGTTCTCTTTACTGCCTGAGGGCTATAATATGGGGGCGATAACCGCTCTGAAATATCGGTCTAATTCCTCAGGGCTTTGCTGCATGTGCCCCTTAATCCACCATAGCACCATTTCTACAAAACTGCTTGTAATGTGATTAATGAGAAAATCACGGGGAATATCTGTATTTAGCTTATATTCATGGACTGCCAGCTGATTTTGAACCAGTTCGGTAAGACTGTCTCTGAAGTACCGCATAAATATTTCACTGCTTTGGCAGGAAAGCAGGCCCAGAATATTATTGTCGTTTTTTTGCAGATGGTGTAACAGGTGACAGAACACTGATTTGGGGGCACTTGCATGGGAATACAGCCCCTGAGTGTTGGCACTATCCATTGTACTGCCGATAATGTGACCGAAAAGCTCCTGACAAAGAGACTTCAGCAGATCGTCCTTTGTTTCAAAGTGGGCATAAAAAGTGGTACGTCCCACATTTGCAGCCTCTATAATATTCTGAACCGTAATGTTATTATAACTTTTCTCCGCCAAAAGGGAGGTAAAAGCATTAAAAACAGCCGCCCTTGTTTTTTGCTGCCTGCGATCCATAACTGCTCCTTCCGTACAAATTCCATAGAATGTTCCGTACAAAACATTCCCAAGATATTATACATTGAATTTAATAAATCAGCTGCTTACAATAATAGCAAACAAAATGTTTTATAATGTATTAATTGTACGGAATATACAGGGATATGTCAAGTTAGAATCTTCTGTGAAAGTGATGGAACATGAAAGTCAAAGAAAAACCGGCAATATTTATGGCGGTATTGGCGGCTGCATTATATGCTCTCAATTCTCCGTTATCAAAACTACTGCTTAATGAAATTTCATCCTCAATGATGGCAGGACTTCTTTACCTTGGGGCGGGAGTGGGCATGTCTGTTATTAAGATTATTCAAAAACAAATCGGCGCAGAGTCTAAGGAACAGAAGCTTACCAAAAAAGACTTACCGTACACAGTGGGTATGGTGGTTTTAGACATCATTGCTCCGATTTGCTTAATGATCGGCCTTACCGCCACCACAGCTGCAAATGCCTCTCTGCTGAACAATTTTGAAATTGCAGCCACCTCAATAATTGCATTTTTTATTTACAAAGAACATATTTCAAAGAGACTGTGGGCCTCAATTTCCCTTGTAACACTGGCAAGCATTATTCTGAGTGTTGAGGATGCAAGCAGCTTTCGGTTTTCCTACGGGTCCCTGTTTGTGCTTCTGGCCTGCGTCTGCTGGGGATTTGAAAACAACTGCACACGCATGATTTCAAACAAAGATCCCTTGGAAATTGTGGTAATAAAAGGCTTGGGTTCAGGTATCGGCTCTCTGCTGATTGCAATTGCAGCAGGAGAACATCTGCCCCAGGGCAGGTATATTATTTGCGCCGTGCTGCTGGGTTTTGTGGCATACGGATTGAGCATTTTCTTTTACATTTATGCCCAGCGCACTTTGGGAGCGGCTAAGACAAGCGCTTATTATGCCCTTGCCCCCTTTATAGGCTCCGGATTTTCAATGGAAATTTTCAGGGAACCGCCTACTGTATTGTTTCTCATTTCGCTTCTCATAATGGGGGCGGGAGCATGTCTTGCAGCAAGGGATTAGAAGCCTTTGCACAGGTTTTCGGTTTTAAAACATGGGTTTATAAGCTGTTTACAGGCTTTCTCTTTTCCTGTATAAGCCTTCAAAAGAGAGGACAGGGGGGAAAATACCGTGGGGAAAGCTTTGCACCCCCATTAAAATGTATATAAGATGTAAATTTGTGCAGTTAGGCCCTTTTATCCTGTCATACCTTTAAATTTGTAGTGACGAATGGAAAATACTGTGTTATAATGTAAACCGTATTCTATAGACTGTGAGGTGCTATTTATGCAGAATTATATTATTGCCACTTCTTCAACCTGTGATCTGCCCAGAACTTTTCTTGATGAACACAATATTCCGTTTATAAGCTACACCTACACCATCGGTAATGATGTTTTTGAAGATGATTGCCGGGAGGAGAGCAGACAGGCAGTTTATGAGGGTATGAGAAAAGGCGACAGACTCAAAACCTCTATGATAAATGAGTTTAACTACTACGAATTTTTTAAATCTCTTGTGGAGCAGGGTAAGGACGTAATTTTCCTTGATATGTCTCAGAAAATGTCCGTTTCTTACAGTAACTCTGTTAAAGCCTCCGACATGATTCATAAAGAGTTTCCGGAGAGAAAGTTTACGGTTATGGACACCCGCTGCATTTCCGGCGGTCTTGGTTTACTGGTGGAGACCATGGTTGGAATGATGGAAGAGGGAAAGAGCTACGATGAAGTTTTGCAGTGGGGCGAGGATAATAAGTTCAAAATCGCTCACCGCTTCACCGTTGACGATCTGAACTACCTTAAAGAAGGAGGCAGAGTTTCCAACTCCGCTGCTCTCGTAGGCTCCCTGCTGTCAGTTAAGCCCGTTCTGTATGTGCCTGACGGTGGTACTCTGGATGTGGCTAAAAAGGTCAGAGGCAGAAAGAACGCCTTAAAAACCATTTACGACGGCATTAAAAATGACCTTTCTCAGGTGGACTGCAAGGGCCGTCAGGTACATATCCTTCATGCAGACTGCAAAGAAGACGCAGAAACCGTTGCAAACAGCATTAAGGCTGATTTTCCCGAAATCGGACCTATTACAATTACAAATCTGGGTGTTGTTATCGGCGCTCACTGCGGCCCCGGTCTGCTGGCTGTATTCTACTTATGTAACGGTCGCAAAAGCGAATAAAATTTTAATCTGTATAATTAAAAGTGCGGCATTGAGCCGCACTTTTTTAATATAATTTGCCCTCTTTATAAAGGGACAGCAGTTTAATATTTTCAATTTCCTCCGGATCTACCCTAAGGGGATTTGCACTGAGACACTGGAGGTCAGCAACTTTTCCTACCTCCAGACTGCCCCGCTCATTTTCCAGGAAATACTGGCGGGCGGCATTTACGGTCAGGGCTTTCAGAGCCTCATATACATCTATCTTCTCACTCTCACCCAGAACAAGCCCTGAAGAAGTCTTTCTGGTTGCTGCTATCTGAACAGTTTCCAGCATATCCGGGGGCAGAACGGGGCTGTCCTGATGGAAGGTTATTGGTATGCCCGCCTTTATTGCAGAGGCGGCAGGGCTTATATACTGTGCCCTCTCCATGCCGAAATTCTTCACATGCACATCTCCCCAATGGCGGATATGGGCAATGAAGAAGGAAACCACCGCCCCTAATTCATGGGCTTTTTCCAGCTGGTCACGGCCCATAAGCTGTCCGTGTATAATAACGGGGCGCAAATCCTTTAAATTGGGATAATCCTTTTCCGCAATCTCCAGACAGCGGATGAACTGAGCCGCCGCAGCGTCACCGTTACAGTGAGCCAGAAGCTGAAGATTGTTTTCCCCTGCAAACCTGAAAGCGGATACCACCTGCTCATCGGTCATGGTGCCGTAGCCGGTATATTTTCCGTCGCCGCCTTCATAAGGCTCCCGCATCCATGCGGTTCGGCCCTGGGGTGAACCGTCAAGAAAAATCTTCACACCCCCTACATGACACCGTCCCGGATATTTCTCCGTCATCTCTTTTACCTTAATATAGCTGTTAATGTCACAATACAGATAAACATCCAGCTTTAAAAGCTGATGCTTCAGCAGCTGCTCATACAGGGGAATCATCTGCTCTACCATCATGCCCTCTTGTATCAGAGTAATTCCGTGGCTTGCATACATGTCCTGAGCACGGCAGTAGGCTCCCATCATCTCCTCGAACCCTGCCATGGGAATTTTTTTGAGGGCTTCGATAAATGCGTTTTCCTCCATGTAGCCGGTAAGCCTGCCCTCTTTTCTGCCGTAACGTCCGCCTTCCGGGTCCGGTGTATTTTCGTCTATGCCAAGGGCTGCAAGGGCAGGGGAATTGAGCAGCCCCATATGTCCGCTTTTGTGGCGGATAACCAGTTTATATCCGGGGGCTAAGCTGTCTATCTCCTTTAGATTTGGGTTTTCGGCATTGGGAAACAGGTTATTATCGTAATCTCCTGCTGTGACCCAGCTCCCTTTTTCAGGCTCCGTTTGGGCAATAAAAGCAGAAATCCGCCGCCCCATCTCCTCCACCGTGTCTGCACCGTTGAGAGATACCTGAAGCTCTGCATTTGCCGCCTGAGTAAAGTGGCTGTGGGGGTCTATAAATGCGGGCATGAGACATGCCCCCTTTAAATCCGTCATTTCCGCCTCCGGTGCGGCAGAGGTAAGCTCACGAAGTGTTCCCAGTGCTTTTATTTTCCCGTCCTCAACAAGCAGGGCCTCCGGATTGAGAGGCTCCGCCATTGTGAGAATGTCTCCGCCGTAAAAAAGCTTTGTCATTATATCATACCCTTCATTTTAAGAAATTTTATTTTATGTTAATAATATTAACAGTTATCGTGACTTTTACAAGACTGTATGGTAATTTTTCACATTTTGCGCCAATTTTTTTTACAGTTTGGAAATAAAATTCCGGCATGAAAATAAT
>JAHHRS010000077.1 GCA_020025675.1 Oscillospiraceae bacterium | reverse complement strand
CTCCCCCAAGCGTCCACAGCGACGGGGAGGTTTGGCACCTCGATGTCGGCTCGTCACATCCTGGGGCTGAATTCGGTCCCAAGGGTTCGGCTGTTCGCCGATTAAAGTGGCACGCGAGCTGGGTTCAGAACGTCGTGAGACAGTTCGGTCCCTATCTGTTGCGGGCGTAAGAGATTTGAAGGGAGCTGTCCTTAGTACGAGAGGACCGGGATGGACAGACCTCTGGTGCACCAGTTGTCGTGCCAACGGCACAGCTGGGTAGCTATGTCTGGACGAGATAAACGCTGAAGGCATCTAAGCGTGAAACTCTCCCTGAGATAAGATCTCCCATCCATAAGGAGTAAGGGTCGAAGAAGACTACTTCGTGATAGGCCGGAAGTGTAAGTACAGTAATGTATTCAGCTAACCGGTACTAATAACCCGAGGGCTTGACCTACATCTTATGCAGGTTCTGCCTTGTGCAAACTTTTCTCTGTTTAGTTTTGAGGGTACACCTCAGAATGTAGTTGGTGTTTTTAACGGTGAGGGTCCACCCGTTCCCATTCCGAACACGGAAGTTAAGCTCATCAGTGCCGAAAATACTTGTCTGGAGACGGACCGGAAAGATAGGTCAATGCCAACACCTGAACCGCTGTTAACCAGCGGTTCTTTTTTTATCGTTTTTTAACATTTCACTGTGAAGAATTCTTGAGAAAGTTTTCAACATTTTACGCTGCAATTGTTGAAAACTTTCCTTCTTATTATTTTGAGCATATTTTTTGTTTGACTAAAAAAGCGTGCGAGTGTATATTATAAGTGTTAGTGTGAAAAATGATACACAGCAAATTATCAGATTTTAAAAGGAGAGTTACTATGAGCAATAAATACGCAGGAACTAAAACCGAAAAGAACCTTTGGGAAGCTTTTGCCGGCGAATCTCAGGCCAGAAACAAGTATACTTACTTTGCTTCTGTTGCAAAAAAGGCCGGATATGAGCAGATAGCGGCAATTTTCCTCAAGACTGCTGAAAATGAAAAAGAGCACGCAAAGCTCTGGTTCAAGGAGCTTGGTGAGCTTGGAGATACCGCTCAGAACCTCCTCCATGCCGCAGAAGGCGAGAATTTTGAGTGGACGGACATGTATGAGCGTATGGCATGCGAGGCAGAGGAAGAAGGCTTTACTGCACTTGCTGCAAAGTTCCGTGGAGTCCTCGCTATTGAGAGAAGCCATGAAGAGAGATACCGTAAGCTTCTTCATAATGTGGAGTCTGCCGAAGTATTTGAAAAGAGTGGTGTGCATGTTTGGGAGTGCCGTAACTGCGGACATCTGGTAGTTGGAACCAAAGCTCCTGAGGTATGCCCTGTTTGCAATCACCCTCAGTCCTATTTTGAAATTAGACAGGAAAACTACTGATTTTTTAGTAAATACTTAGGCCCTCATTTAAAAAGAGATATTATAACAGGCAGAACCAAAATTTTTGGAACTGCCTGTTTTTTCTTACATTATTCTTATGCATAAAAATATTTGAATTGGTAAGGCTCAAACATTTATATTTCCTGTTTACTTATAAAATGATATGGAGTTAGTTTTTTAAATTCGCACGCAGTTGGGATAATGGTCTCGTCACAATTTCAGGTATTGTAAAAGTAAGCCATATGTTATATAATGTACTTAAATGGTAAGTACATTATATAACGTATAGGAGGATCTTTGTGGAAATTATTATTAGCAGTAACACAAGCAAACCTATATACGAACAGATTACAACACAGATTAAAGCAATGATTATGAGCGGAGAACTTCAGGCGGGAGAAGCAATTCCTTCAATGCGTTCTTTGGCAAGAGATATTCATGTCAGTGTAATTACTGTTCAAAAAGCTTATGAAGATTTACAGAGAGACGGCTTTATCGAAACTACGGTTGGGCGTGGCAGTTTTGTTTCTGCCATTAATAAGAATTTCTATCAGGAAGAGAAACAGCGTCAGGCAGAGGAACACCTTCAAATTGCGGCAGATATTGGACGTTCAAGCGGCATATCGGCGGATAAACTGGTTGAGTTGCTGAGAATGTTCTATGAGGAGGATTGCTAAATGTTAGAAAATGCCTTAAATTTAAAGAGTGTTAAAAAAGATTACCATAGCTTTAAGCTAAATGATATTTCCTTTAATGTTCCTCGGGGCGCAATAGTGGGACTGATAGGAGAAAATGGAGCTGGTAAAAGTACAATAATTAGGACTATTTTGGGATTAACCCGTAAAGATGGAGGAACTATAGAGCTTTTTGGAAAAAAGGACTCCCACATTGGGTTTATTGACCAAAACTGTATTGGAGTAGTTTTTGATTCAAAT
This sequence comes from Oscillospiraceae bacterium, assembly GCA_020025675.1. Lineage (GTDB taxonomy): Bacteria > Bacillota > Clostridia > Oscillospirales > Oscillospiraceae > Limivicinus. The sequence continues at coordinate 4,076 of JAHHRS010000077.1, read as the reverse complement.
AATTTTCCCGAAAATTATACACCAAGAACTTTAAGTCGCACTTTAAGTGCAATTTATCCGGAATGGGATAATGAACAGTATACTCATTATATGGATAGGCTTTCTATACCACTTAACCGCAAAATCAGAAAACTGTCTAAAGGCATGAAAATGAAATTAGCCATTGCAGCGGCACTATCACATAAGGCAAAGCTGCTGATTCTGGATGAGGCAACCAGCGGCCTTGACCCAATTGTCAGGGAAGAAATCCTGGATATGCTGCTTGAGTATGTTATAGATGATAATAATTCTGTTTTAATTTCATCCCACATTACAGGTGATTTGGAAAGAATTGCGGATTATATTGTTTTTATTCATAAGGGAAAAGTGATATTTAATAAATCAAAAGATGAACTTAGATATAAATATGGGATTTTAAGATGCGGAGAAAAGCAATTTAAAGCTCTGGACAAAAAAGATATTGTTTCATACAGAAAACTGAGCTGCGAATGGCAGGTGTTGGTTTCAGACCGAGAGCTTGCACAGAAGAAGTATCCTAAAGCTGTTGTTGATGCTGCTGGGATTGATGATATTATGCTTCTTTATGTTAAGGGGGAACAGCTATGAGAAATCTGCTGAAATGCGAGTATTTAAAATTCAAATCTTCTTATGCGCTTTGGATTATTATAGCTGTTATTACTGCATCCTGCGGTATTTCGGTTATTACAGGGACATATCAGAGTGCGGATCAGGCTCTTATTAACATTGAAAAAGATTGTATGGTCCCTATTTTAGCAAGTGCAATTTACGGCGCAATTATTTTATGTGAGGATTTTTCAAATGGGATTGTAAGATGCTATATATCTGCCGGATATAAAAGAGCGGCAATCGTGAGAGCGAAAATTATTCATTATATTTTGGGCTGTATAATTATTTTATTTCTGTATCCATTTTTCAGTATTCTCCTTGCTTTAGCAGTTTTAGGTACAGAAACATCAGTAGCTGTTCTGCTATTCAATTTCATTTCTGACTTTTTCAAAACACTTCCTCTTTATTTAGGAATATTGGGATTATTTTTTCTGCTGGCGTTTATAATAAAAAAAGGTGTGCTTGATGCAGGCACATCTTTTGCAGTTGCTATTTTAAGTGTAGTGTTCAGTAACAAATTTTACCCAAGCTTACCGATCTTAAAATACAGTCCGATTATTCAAATTAACAGCGTATTAACTATGGGAGCTTCAACTGCTTATTATGTGGCAGTGGTGGTATCTTTAATAATGCTCTTGATTAGCTTGCTGATTAGCTTAGAAAAATTTAAGCGGGATGAGATACTATAAATTTCCGTATTAATTACTAATTAATGATTTACTAAAAAAACCGGCGTGACTTTTGTCACGCCGGTTTTCAACATATACTAATCTATCCTATTAATTATGATGTATAATTTTTTGAACCCTCGTTTCTATGGGCTACCCACTCCCCGAACACACTGAGAGGAGTCTGCTTCTCTACAAAGAAACGATATACAAGGCCGGAATCATCGCTTGTATTGTAGGTGTTGTCTAAGCTTCCGTATTCTCTGAACATTTTAATTCCAAATCTGTAATAGTCATTCAGCATGGTCTGGGTATCGGCGTTTTCGCTTCCGGAGGGGTAGCAGAGAGTCATCGGTTCTTTACCGGTAAGTCTTGTTATATAGAGCTTTGATTTTTCCATTTCCTGCTGCTGTGACTCATATGAAAGGGTGTCCAGATTAGTGTGGCTCATGGTGTGGCTCTGTATGGACACATATTCAGACTCACCCATTTGCTTTGCCTGCTCGGCGCTCATGTGAAGTGTGGGAGTTTCACCCATGGAATCGCAGACTATAAACACGGTAGCCTTGCACTGATACTGTTCAAGAAGAGGCAGCATGTAGAGAAAATTATCCTGATACCCGTCATCGGCGGTAATTATAACCGGTTTTTCGATATTTTCTATATTCCACAAATCTTCAAAAAATATAGTGGTATACCCGTTTTCGTTAAGATACTGGAGCTGCTTTTCAAAAGTGGGAGGATCTACCATAAGGTTGGCGTTTGGGTTAGGAGACCAGTCAATACAGTGATACATGAGAACCGGAACGTCGTATCCTTCAGGCAGTTCCCAATTACCGCTGGCGGGGGTACAGTAGATAGTATCAAACTCTTCATCGTATAAATAACCTATCTGAACGGCGTCACAGAAGGACTTAACAGGTACATACAGGTCATTTTGAGCGGAGCAGTGAATAGCAGGGGCTTCCATTTCCATGTCGCTGCCCAGATAGTTAACGGCAGTGTCCTCAGCTTTCAGGGTTACGCGGCCCAGACGCCAGTCAAATTCAAAGACTTCGCTTTCATCCTGGTGATCAAGCTGTGCGCCTATGGCTTCAACTGCTTCGGAAAGCTTTACATAGCGGATACCGTTATCTGAAAAAGAACCGCTTGGAAGTTCTTTCCCGTCAAAGAGCACAGCCCCGGCAGGTGTAAGTTCAGGCTCAATGTAGGGGCTTGGAGTAGGTGCAGGCGTGGGGGTGGGCTCAGGTGTTTCTGTGCTTGCATTTTCGGCTGCGGGGCCTTTTTCGTCTGCCGGAAGCATTTTATCTTTTGTACCGCAGCCAAACATACTCAGGCATAAAGCCAGACACAGAACCAATATTAAAGCTTTTTTCATCATTATTCTCCTTTATAGTTTAATGCGCCTTCATTATGGTAGCTAAGCCAATCAGCAATAGTATCCAAGCTTGTGTTCTGCTGAACAAAGTAGCGATATATAAGTGTGGGATCGTCCCCGGTGTTATAGGTGTAGTAATCCGGATAGAAGGTTTTCAGGCCGAATCTGTAAAACTCTTTTGTAAGTTCTAAGGTATCGTCGTTTGCATCACCGCATGGATAGCTCAGAACCATAGGTTCTTTGCCTGTAAGACGTGTTATAAACAGCTTTGAATCTTGAAGCTCTATCTGTTGGTCCTCACGGGATTTATTGCTGAGGGTGGGTTCATGATTTACAGCGTGGCTCTGTATAGATACAAGACCGGTTTCACTGAGCTGCTTTGCCTGATCTGCACTCATGTGCATATGAGGCTCAGATTGAAGGGTACTGGTTATAACGAAGATTGTGGCTTTGCAGTTATACTTTTCAAGAATGGGATACATATATGTAAAGTTATCAGCATATCCGTCATCAAAAGTAATAATGACCGGTTTTTCAATATTTTCAATATTCCATAAATCCTCAAAAAATATGGTTGTATAACCGTTATCGTTAAGATATTGAAGCTGCTTTTCGAAGTTTTCCGGGTGGACAAACATATTGGCCTCAGGTGAGGGCGGCCAGTCTATAATATGATACCTCAGTATCGGCACATCGTATCCCTCAGGAAGTACCCAGTTGCCGCTTGCGGGGGTGCAGTATATGGTATCAAACTCATCATCGTAAAAGAAGCCTATTTGAACAGCCTGGCAAAATGACTCCACAGGTACATAAAGATCATTCTGTGCAGAGCAGTGAATGGCAGGAGCTTCCATTACCGCATCGGCACCAAGGTAATTTACAGCGTCGGAAGAAGCGCTTAAAGTAACGTGACCCAAGCGCCAGTCAAATTCAAAGACTTCACTTTTGTCCTCGTGAATAAGCTGCGACCCTATGGCCTCCACAGCCTCGGAGAGCTTTACATATCTTACATCGTCCTGCAAATAAGAACCGCTGGGAAGCTGTTTTCCATCAAACAGTACAGCTCCTGCGGAGCTGAGTTCAGGCTCAATGTAGGGACTGGGAGTGGGAGCGGGTGTAGGGGTTGGCTGGGGAGTAGGTGTTGCTTCGAGTTTTTCAGTGGGAGCAGGTGCAGTGTCTGACAGATTACCGCAGGCACTCAATGACATACAAAGAGTTAGAGCTGCCATAGTGCAAAGTAATACGGTTCTTTTTTTCATCTTTTTCACCTTCAAAATATACTTTTACTTAATTATACCACATTTTTTGCAAAGTCCATAAAAAGAAATCTATAAAATTTAATAGTTTTTATTATAACACCGTAAATTATTGTAAAAGCCGGAATGCACATACATTCCGGCTTT
>JAHHRS010000076.1 GCA_020025675.1 Oscillospiraceae bacterium | reverse complement strand
TTATCGGGACTGAAAACTTCAACGGCTATGCAATGGCAGAGGGCAGGGGATAAGCTGAGCGTTCTCACAAACCGTGTGGTGCACCAAGCTGGAGCTTTATTTTTCCGAGGACAGTGTGTATACTGTGGAGCAGCTGACAGAGCTGACCCGGTACGGCGCGACCGAAAATTCTATCCGGAACTCAAGGCTGGGATTTTTGGAAACAGATCAGAAGTTTGTAAGTTATTTTAATACCATTTAGGAGAGAAGCGATGAATAAAGCAACGAAAATACTGAGCCTGGTTATGGCATTGCTTATGACAGTGCTCCTGTGTGCCTGCGGCAGCAAAGACCGGGACAATCATGACAGTTCAACGGAAAATACGGAGGGTGAAAAGACTACGCTTACGGAAAGACAAATTCAGATTCTCAGGGATAACGGAATGCCGGAGGATTATGATTCTCTGACAGATTTGCAGAAAAGTGCAATTACCGCAATAGAAAAATGCCTTACCCATCTGGAAGATACATATCATAAGGAATTCGTCTATAATGGCTATGTGCCTGCAGGCGGTGTGGATCCTGAGTATGTAACGGCTTATGCGAAAGACGATCCCATGGGCAGAATTGTCACCGTCTACCGAAAGTACGATGGAAATAAGTTCATTTACCATGACGATTATCTGGAAATCTCCTCTGTAGATGCCTACAAAGCCGCATTGGAAGAACATTTTTCACAGATCCTCCCCAAGGATAATATCTGGTTTTATGTAACCATCAATCAGATTACCGACTCGGATGAAGATATTCTGGTAAGAGCCGGCGCCACTACGGTGGCGTTCGTGAAGGATACCTTTGAAAGCAAGGACGAGGTCAGAAAGCTCATGGAGGATTACGGCAGCTGGATGTCCTCCCTAAACCCTCAGCATCCCACCGGCATGATACTGTATGTACAGAACGAACAGGACTATGCAGAAACAAACCAGTTCAATTACTCACGCATGATTCATGGGGGCAGACACGAGTATCATTTTATCTGCTCTATTAATGGCAGCGGGGAAGTGGATATTAGTTGAGATTAATTATGTATTTAACAGATAAACATTTTCTGTTAGAACAACTTACCTATTAGAATAGCGATGTGGCAGATATGGCTGGTACTGCGCATGTGAGCCTCACCTCGGACAGCACGGAGGAGGAACTTCTGGGACAATATAACGAAGAGACTCTTGAAAATCTGGACACGGGCACCGTTGTTGACTGTTTATTTAAGTATATTGACACCTACGATCTGACCTGAGAGCAGGTGCGTGAGTTACTGGGGAACTATTACGAGGATGCCATGGCAGAACAGTTCCGGGAAAACTGAAATTCTGCATCAGCGCATCCAGACTGTATGCACGGACGTCTTATCCGCCTAAGTTAACTTTTCCGGCATACACATTCCGTAAACGACTGAGCAGGTGGCACAGGGGTGCCTTGCCGGAGCCGGAGGGACCAACAATGGCAGTAGTGGTGTTCTGCGAAATTTCAAGGCTCACATCATTGATGCTTGTTTCTCCTCGCAGGCGAGGTCAATGTACTCTACCTTAAAATCAAAGCACTGAGGGCGGATATCCTCACCATCAATGTCAATTTCGGGTACGGACAGGATGGCGCTGACTTTATCTACGCACAAGTCGATGACTGGGAGCAAAGCGGAGAAATTTCCGCCGAGTTCCATGCTGTCCATGACCATGAAGGAACAGATGCACATCATAATGCAGTTAAGCAGCTCCATGGTGCCGCCGGTGTAGAGCAACAGAGACAGCACCACAATGGCCACACCGATTAGCTTTGCAGCGAAACTCTGTATCTCCATGAAGGGGATAATGGTCAGCCCCATATCGGTGTTGGCCTTAACATTTTCCTCTATGGCTTTTTCCAACCGTTTGTTGTATCTGCCGGTCAGATGCTTTGCCTTTACCTCTGCGGTTAGTCACAACTAACTAACAGCATTTCCTTCACGGTGGGAACATACCCGATGGATGACATGAGCTTGTTGCAAACATTCGGATGGAGTCGCATTTTCGATGGAGGAGTATTATCGCAGCAAGTTTAATATGGCAAGCTGTGTGATTTCTATATTGAAGTGAAAGAAAGGGGAAAGAAGTAAAAGCATGGGAATTCTGTATTTTTTTGACCGGTATATAAAACCCGTTATGCTCAGGGGTACGCAAATGCTCCACCCTGCACCCACAGGAAAACCGGGTCAGGGGGTCAGCTGTATACGACAGGGGGATGTGAACCTCTGGTTTTATTCCAAAAACGGAACAACGATTGCAGTGGATGCCGGACATCTGAATGAACCGAATACGGACAAGGCATTTGAGGAGATTGGTATAGATCCTTTGACCATTCATCACTTACTGCTGACGCATGCAGATGTGGATCATTGCGGCGGCATTGATGCAAAGGCAAAAAAGAACATTTACCCGAATGCACAGGTGTATCTGGGAGCAAAGGAGCAGCCATATCTGGACAGAACCCTGCACCGCATGGTCAGGGCACACAAAAAAATCTATAACTGTGTGCGTCTCCTGCCGGGATACAGGTTACTAAAGGATGAGGAGCTGCTGGATCTGGACGGTATCCCTGTTCGCTGTATCTCGGTGCCGGGGCATACGGCCGGTCATATGTGTTATCTTGTGGATAACAGGATACTGTTCACCGGAGACTGTCTGGCGGTGAATAAATATGGGGGCTATGCGTTCTGGGACTTTTTCTGTCAATCCCCTGAGCAGAACAAGCTTTCGCTCTGGCATCTGCGTGATGCTGTCCGAGGGATACCGCTTGCGGCAGTCTGTACCGGTCACAGCGGCTTTGTTACTGACATAGAAAATCTTTTTGCACATATTGACAGCTCAGCGGCCTTTAGGGGAAAAATCCCATTCGATGAAACGGCGCCGAGGGATGTCTGCAGACGATAACATGTAAAAGTCCCGCCGTATGGCAGGCAAGCCATGTGATCACTTCCAAAATGCACCAAAAAAGATCTGAGTTACAACTCAAAATGTAGTGAGAAAAATGATACTGATAATTGAGCTATTCGTTTTATGCACCACCTTGTTTGCCATATGTTATTTTGGAACGGGAACGGATGATGAAAATCTAAAAAGTTATTCTTCCTATCCGAATGAAGAACAAACAGAATTAAAAGCACTCCGGAATATCAGGGAAAAATGATTTTTTCCATAACTTCCTATGCGTGACCATACTTGGACAGGGGCTTAATCTGTTTGACCTGCTGCTCATTGACCGCTTACGGTAAGGGTTTTACACGAATGTTAAGATGCGTTGCTTGTGGCAACGGGGTAATAAACCTATAATATAGGCACTCAAGAAAGGAGTGTATGCTTTGTTAAATGAGAACATTAAAGCAATCAGAAAATCAAAAGGTCTTTCTCAAGAAGAGCTTGCGGTTAAGCTGAATGTAGTTCGTCAGACAATTTCAAAATGGGAACAGGGTCTGTCCGTTCCGGATTCCGATATGCTGATCTCCATATCCGAAGTGCTTGAAACCCCTGTCAGTACATTGCTCGGAGAAACTATTGCAGAAGCAAAACCCGATGACTTGAAAGCAATTTCCGAAAAACTGGAAGTGATTAACTTACAGCTGGCACAGAAGAAACAAACGAGGCAAAGAGTGCTTCATTGGTGCTTTATTTCACTGTGTGCGGTTGTAGCGATTGTTTTTGCGCTCTTAGCTGTGATAAACAGTTCTTATATGGGTTGGGATTACAGTAAGCCCGAAACTGCAGTGATAGGCGTTGGCCTTCATTCGTTTGAATGGCTGTTTGTGAGAGTTGCTCCTCTTGTTATAATCGGAGGTATTGTCGGAGCAATTATGACAAGGGAAAAAGTATAATCCGGCAAAGGCTCAGTGTTTACCCTGCTAAGATTCATAACAGATAAAGAGTTTCCAAGTGAATGTAACCATGAACTTAAGATCTCAAAAGTTTTTAAAATTAGAGAAGAAATAAGGAGTAGAATATTAGGCAGAGATTTACAAAGATTGTATTTGTCATTGGAATGTTCACAACTATTTTATTCTGTACCGGATGCCTGAATCGTAATTAGCCAAAGAAAACAGAAATCAAATTCGGAACCGTCTTTCAGCAAGAAAGAAAAGACTATATTAATAACTTCCTCGAAAAGGTAGTACCTTAAAAATGAACTGCACCCCGCATGTCAGATAGTATTTTTTACTGTCCGATATGCGGGGTGCGTTTTATTTTAAATCTGGCACTGACTATTATCCTGCTGAACGTCTCCCATTGACAGATACCATAAGCTAATTGTTTTAAAGTATAACAGTTTTACGGCCACCCAACTGACATGGGGGACTTTTCTATGCCCAAAAGGAGGCGGCAGCTTTTCCGCTTTTTAAGCAATACTGAGCTGTCCGTAAAACAATGAACTTATGCTGAGAGCTCACATAAATTTTACATAAGCTTGGTATTTGATTTTACACAAATTAAGTAACATAAAAAAAGTTTTGATTAATAAGTGATCCATAAATAAAAAATATGTATTCAGAGGTAAATATATTGGAGTATTTTTTGTTAGGATTGGCCATTGTGTGTGAAATTCTGGCCACCTCATTGTTGAAATATTCAGAAGGATTAACAAAACTATTGCCTTCTATTGGATGTATTGGAGCGTATATATTGTGCTATTTCTTTTTTGGAAAGGCTATAACAAAAATTCATTTAGGAATAGCTTATGCAACATGGTGCGGGGTTGGAATTGTTGCTACCACATTAATTTCTTATTTTGTTTTCGGTGAAAAACTAAGTGTCCAAATTGTGATAGGAATACTGTGTATTACAGTAGGGTGCGTAATTTTGAACCTAAAGCAGTGAAAGATAAAGGAGAAATAGAATATGCCATCGACATACGCCCATTATCGAATGGGAAAAGAAGTAAAAACCCTTTTAAAAAAGAAAGAACTAAACATTATTGAAAAATACCCGGATCTTTATATGATTGGGCTTCACGGACCGGATATTTTATTTTATTACGGAGCGCTTTGGAGCAATCCCGTCAATGCGGTAGGATTTGGACTTCACGACCAATCGGGACGAAGTTTTTTTGAAAATGCCTGCAAAACAATAGGTAATAGCAATAATAAGGAGGCAGCCTTAGCTTATACCTATGGGGTGTTAAATCATTTTGCATTAGATACTACATGTCATAAATATGTGGATGAAAAGATTGAAAGCAGTGGTGTTACCCATACAGAAATCGAGGTCGAGTTTGACCGAAGTTTAATGATTTTAGATGGCTATGATCCGGTGCGCCATGTACTTACCGACCATATTCATCCTACCGCAGGTAATGCAGAAATTATTTCAGAATTTTATAGCGGAGTCACAGCTAAGCAGGTTAAGAAATCCCTTAATTCTATGATCTTTTATAATAAATTGCTGCTTGTAAATACGGATTTTAAAAGGAATGTGATTTACGCTATATTAAAAGCAACGGGAAATTATAAAGAGATGCATGGTCTTATAGTGAACCCAAAGGGAAATCCTCTATGTGAAGACAGTAACCAAAAACTGATGGAATTATATGAACAAGCCAAGGTGAGAGCTGTACAATTTATAAATGATTTTGATGAAAATCTGAGAGGAATTAAACCTTTTGATTTGATTTTTGATTATGATTTCGGCGGAAAAATGAGAAGCGGAGAGTGTGTATAATGAGGTCTTTTTATAAGTTTTTACATAATAGAAAAGTATTCAGGAGTCTTACAGAACAGGAATTCGCATGGGTTTTATACGATGTGGGAAATTCTGCATTTACCATGCTTGCATGTTCTCTTCTTCCGATTTGGTTTAAAGGATTAGCAGTGGGCAACGCACCGGGGCAAATATCAGGAAGTGAAGCAACTGCCTTTTATTCTGCATCTATTTCCATAGTTACCTTGATTATTGCATTAATCGGACCTGTTTTCGGCACATTGGCAGATCGTAAAAATACCAAAAAAATCATATTTACAACAGCAACAGCTCTTGGAGTGATTGGATGTTTAATAAACGGATTTAGTTTTGGCTGGGTATCCTTTTTAGCATTGACAGTGGTTACGCGTATATGTTACAGCGTATCAATAACAATATACGATTCCATGTTAAATGATGTGACCACAGAAGACAGAATGGATAAGGTGTCTTCTTACGGATACGCATGGGGATATTTAGGTTCCTGCATACCGTTTCTGTTAGCCTTGGTAGCATATATTATGGGGCCGGATATGTTAGGAATTATATCAGATAAATTAAGCAGAGTATTAGGTTTTGGAATAACAGCTGTCTGGTGGTTTATGGTAACGGTGCCGCTGCTTAAAAATTATAAGCAGAACAATTGGACGGAGAATACATCTAATTCTGTTAAGAATACATTTTTAAAAATCTTTAGAACATTTAAAACAATAGCTTTAAAAGATAAAAAGGTGTTCTTTTTCTTAATAAGCTATTTCTTATACATAGATGGAGTTGGAACCATTATTGATAACTGCGTTAATATTGGAACTGACTTAAATCTGGATACA
>JAHHRS010000075.1 GCA_020025675.1 Oscillospiraceae bacterium | reverse complement strand
ATTGCCCTATATAAAAAAATTATTTCCGCCTTTTTTACTTCTTCAAGCTGCAGCAGCTTTCGGCATATTTCATCGCTGAATTTTTTCCTTTTCTCTGAGCCTAAGGCAGCTCTGGCAGCAATCACCGCTTTTCTCTGGCTTTCCTTATCCATAGTTTTACCTCGCATTTTCTGCTTAAATTATATAGCTGATATGAAAGCCTTCAGATAGGTTAAAACGCTTATCTGAAGGCTTTTTTCTTTTCAATTTATTTTTGTCTGAATCTCAAGTTATAATCGGTGCTTAGCCGATAATTTCCCTGTATTCCGGTTTAAGAATATTTTTTATAACATTTTTTTCTATCTCAAATTCAGGCGCACCCATATAACCCGGCCCAACTTCATATTTGTCAAATGGGATAACAAGATTTCCCTCTTTATTCCAATAGTAATTATGCCCGCTTTTCAGCAGTTGGGAATTTGTTTTAAATTCCGTCCCCTCCGTCCAGAAAACCAGCTCCGGATTGCCAGCCATTTTCGATTTCATCTGCCGTTCAATCTCCTCAGAAACAATTCCCAGACTGTCTTCAGAGGCAAAAAGATCTCCTAAATCTACTATTTCACCTTTTACACGGTCAATATTGTAAAATTTGAAATAGCTGTGACTGTCGGCGGCAGTCTCAGTTACCGAAAGTTTAAGGGTAAACCATAGCGGTGTTTCCGTTACCGCATCATAATCAAGATAAATTGCTCCGTAGCCCTCGTTCCGGCTTACGCCCAAAGTTTTATAAAACTCGTTTACCAGAGCCTCTGTAATTGAATTTACATCCTTGTTTATGAACTCCCCGGCTTTATTTTCATCCTGAATCTCAGGAACTTTTATATTCATTTCATGGTTGCCGTCTGAATAATAGTAATTCCTTACAGTAACCAGCTTTATTAATTTACCAATCACCGGAACCCCTTCAAGAGCCTCGGCGTAAGCCGGACTCACGTTGGGTATAACCACGAACAAAACTAAAACAAAGCATGCCGCAATTCCCGCAATTCTGGAAACATAGTTTAAACGGTGTACCTTGCCGCTGCTCTCCGGAAGACTGTCCAGCGTATCATCTATGACCTTTTTTACAGACTGGGGCACTTCTCTGTGTTCCGCCATTGCTGCTTCTTTTATTTTTTTATCAAATTTACTCATTTAAAAATCCTCATTCAATAATTTCTTCAACATTTTTCTGGCACGTGACAGCTGTTGGCGTACTGCGGCTGATTTTGTACCTGTAATTTTGGCAATTATCGAGACCGATAGATTTTCATAATAAAATAAGTTTACAACTGTTCTGTATGGTTCATTAAGGCTATCTACTGCATCATGCAAAGTTAATTTTGTTGCAATATCCACACCCTCATTTTTTTCAGCCACATCATATAGTGTGTCCAATTCCACGAATTTTGAATTTTTGCGTATCATTTCTATTGCCGTGTTGTGGACAATGCGGAGTATCCAGGCTTTAAAAGCACTTTCATTTTTAAGCAGAGCCGTGCTTCCGTATGCCCTGCAAATGGATTCGCTTATTACATCTGCCGCATCATCTTCATTTCTCACAATAGAGTAGGCCAGTGCATACATTGGGGATTCATATTTTTTTATGTTTTTGCAGAACTTTTCCTTTTCGGTCAAAATCCATTCTCCTCCCAGATTTGTGCCGATCGATCAACTATCCACTTGCCCCATTCTACATAATACTTTGCGTAAAGATGTACTCCGTCGCCTGTTTTTGAGGGAGCAAGTCCTCTGTTATTATCGTCGAAAAGTTCATTTACGTCAAGGAAAAACACATTATCTTTCTGTGCAAAGGCAGAAATTCCTTCATTTATTTTATCGAGGGTCTTATTATTTATATAACTGCCGCTGCTGGACTTTGCATTGCTGACATGGAGGTTTGCCATAATAAAGATTTTTGCATCTGGTTCTTTTTCTTTTACAAAGTCTACAAGCTGCTCATATTTTTCAACAGTCTGGGCTATTTCATATCCTGCTTCATTTATACCGAGCATTAAATATATTTTGCTGTATTCATTATTCTCCAGCAAATTTTTAAGTGAAACCCTGCCTACGGAGCTGACTTTTACATTTTTATCAAAAATATTATATACGCTCATTCCCACATCGGAGAAAAACTCAGCCCCCTCAATCTTGCCGTAATCTGAAAGGCCAACCGTTCTGGAGTCGCCTATAAACAGAGCGTCATCCATAGGCATTGTTTTATACTCTCTGGGTTCCTGATTTTTTTCTTTAGTAGGTTCAGATTCAAATAAAGCTTTTTTTGCCTCTTTGTGCCCGTCTGTCTCTTTGTCTCCATATCCCACAGTGGGAATTTCGCCCGATTCAGCATAGGCCACCGTACCTATTTCATTTTCCGCATTATCTGAACTTCCGCTCTTCTTAAACAGCATAAAGGATGCCGCCACCGCAATTACTAAAATAAAACTGATAATGATAATTAAATTTGATTTTTTCATTTTTTACCTCACATTAAAATCTAAAATAAAGGAACGGATCGTCCAGTCCCCTGTACATACAGTAAACGCATCCCAGTAATATGGCTGAAAGCAAAAGGCATATCAGGTACTTATTTTTAATCTTTTTCAGAATATCAAAAGGAAGCTTTGTTGAAAACAGAACTCCTGCTATAAAGAACGGGTAGTACATTTCAAGATATTTAAGGTAGTCTGCCGGAAAAACAGGTTCAACACCCCTATTAAAGAAGGGGAAAAGTCTGGAGAAGAAAATACTCAGCTGCTGCATATCTGTTATTGCAAAAACAGACCAGCTGAGGGGGATAAGAAGCAGCATATATACACGGCTGACTGCGCCGTGACGACTGAGAAAATTTCCTATAAAGAACTTTTCCACGGCTATCAGTACAAAAAGTATTGCGCCCCACAGCAGGAAATTATAGCCCGCTCCGTGCCATGCACCGGTCAGTATCCATACTATAAACAAGTTTCTAACCGTGACCGCTGTGCCTTTTCTGTTGCCGCCCAGCGGAATATACAGATATTCTCTAAACCAGCTGCCCAGTGTAATATGCCAGCGCCGCCAGAATTCAGTCATGGAGCGGCTCAAATACGGGAAGTTAAAGTTTTGAGGAATATTGAAGCCCAACATTCTGCCTAATCCCTGAGCCATTAGGGAATACCCGAAAAAGTCAAAATACAGCTGGAACGAAAATGCTAAAGCCGCCATCCATGCAAGCGGTGTTGAGATACTTTCAAAGCCTATATTTTGAATCTGGGTGAAAAGCTTTCCCAGAGGATTTGCCAGCAGGACTTTAAGCCCCAGACCGAAAATAAATATTCCAAGACCGTCTTTAAAATCTTCTTTTGAAATATTTCGTTCATCCAGCTCCGGCTTTATAGTACTGTATGTTACGATAGGACCGGCTATAAGCTGTTCAAACATTGATATGTAAACACTGAATTTCAGCAGACTTTCTTCTGCCTGTATTTTTCCTCTGTATACATCCACGATATATGAAATTCCCTGAAAAGTATAAAAGGAAATTCCCAGTGGTAAAATTATGTTCATTGAAACATTTGCAGCCGTAAGTCTGCTTAATTCTCCCGCTATGAAATTGAAATATTTAAAGAAGCACAGGCATAATACATGGAATATAATGCCGATACACAAAAAAGTCTTTTTATGCTTCTGATATTTTCCCATAAGCAGACCCAGTGTATAGTCCAGCAGTATACTAAGCAGAAGAAGTATTAAATGTTCGGGATTGCGGATTGCCCCTGTAAAGTAAAAGGAAAGGCTTCCTATAAGCAGAATAAGGTTTTTTGCTTTTCCCGGTACTGCATAATAAATGGTAAAAAATACGGGAAGGAAAATAAAAATAAATTTAAGACTACTAAATACCATTTAATACCACCATTCAAAAATTTTATTTAAGATTTTGTCACATTTTTCAAGTGCCTATATTAGACGAGAGAAATTGACAATATGTGACAAAGAAAACTATTAAGAATTTTTAAGAATAAAAAATTCTCCCTGCCTGTCAGCAGGGAGAATTCTCATTTATGTATTTTTTTATTGATTTGCTTACTTGTCAGTCTTTTTCTTCTTGGTAACCACCACTACAACCACGCATACTGCCAGAATGACAACAATAATTGCAATGATTGTGCCGGTGCTCATGCCTGTGCTTTCAACAGCAGGCTCGGAGGGTTCTGCGGGAGCAGGAGCAGCAGATTCCACAGGCTCTTCAAGCTTTTCACGGTCAGCAGCAGCCATTTCAATTCTGCCTGAGCCGTTAACATTGCTGTAATCCACGGTCATACCGGGATATTTAGCAGTCAGAGGAGAGTTTGCAGCTTCAATAACACCGTCGGGGAATGCCTGTACATAGTTTGCAAGAACCATATAGTCTTCCATAACGTAGTCCAAAACATTCACTGCACCGTCAAACATGTTAAAGCCGTCACCCAGATCACGGAGGGTGTAGTTATAGCCTGCCAGATTGTACTGAGCAGTAAGATCCAGATCATCCCATGTGTCGGTCTCCTTGTTGTAGACCTTTACATCATGGACACGGTAGCCTTCTTCGGCGGAAGGAGCGCCGACCCAGACTCCTTTTTCGTCCTTCTTGGTGGAATCAGGCCATTCGCTGTCAATTTTGTAGGTCAGACCTGCAACCTGCAGAAATCCTCCGCACTCTTCACCTGTTCCGGCACTGCGGGCGCCCCATTCCAGAGCGTCCAGAATCTGCTGACCGGTTACTGTCTGCAGGCATGCCACATTGCCGAAAGTGTGAATGCTCTTGCAGGTCAGGTAAGAAATATCACCTGTGACAGCCTTGTTGCGGACACCTCCGCCGTTCATAATGGCAACATCAACGTCCAGATCCATGTTGTCAAACAGATAGTAAAGTGCGTCTGCACAGAAATCACCGGTGTTGGTCTCCTGACTGCGAACCAGACGTTTTTCACCGTCAAAGTTGTCAAAAGTCAGTTCGGTGGTACCAATAACAACGCCAAGCTCTTCCTGAACTTTGGCAATCCAGCTGTCCTTTATAGCTTTAACTTCTTCATCAGCGGCATACTGACCGTCATACAGGTCGGAAACCAGATTATAGCCTACAACCTTTGTTAAGTCTTTGCCGTCCTTATCTTTTTTCACTTCGCCGTTCTCGTCAACATCAGGCTCGGTGATAGGCTCAGTGGTAATTAAGTCCGTCTCGATAGTTCCATCGTCACGAATTACCATCATACCTATATTGTCAAAATAAGATCCTGTCTGAGTCAGAACAACAGGATTTCCGTCTTTATCTGTAACATTTTCAGATTCTGCGGTAGAATGAGAGTGACCGTCAATGAATGCGTCAAAGCCGGATACATTCTTAATTGTAGAAGTGCTGGTCCAAGGTTCAGAGGAGCTATCTACACCTAAGTGACCCAAGCCGATAACTTTGGTAGCACCCTCTGCCTTAGCTTCGTCAATAGCTTTCTGCACATCCTCATATAGGGCAGAACCGTCATCGCCGCCGGAAATGCCGTAAATATAATTGCCGTTATCGTCCTGGAAGTATGCGGGAGTAGACTTGGTAAAGGATTCGGGGGTTAAAACACCGACAACAGCCACCTTTTCATCGCCGCAGTCAAAAATTTTGTAGCTGTCTAAAACATTTTCACCACGGACGCCGTCCTTCTCTTCGTAGAAGTTGCAGTCTATGTAGGGGTATTCAGCCCACTCAATAATCTGCTTGCAGCCTTCCATGCCATAGTCAAACTCATGATTTCCAAGAGTTGCAGCATCATATCCTGCTGCATTCATGAACTGTATTACATGTTCGCCCTTGTCCAGAGAACCAAAGGCAGTACCCTGCACATGGTCGCCGGCATCCAGCAAGAGAACATGCTCATACTGTTGCTCCAAATTATTCTTGATATTTTTCAGAACATCATAGCCAAGAGGTTGGTCTACATAGGTGTGGACATCGTTTGTATATAGAATTACGATGTCATCGGACTTTGCTTCCTCTGCAAATGCGCTGGGAACAAGCAATGTAACCAGCATTAAAATTGCAAGAAATACACTTAATTTTTTACGCATTTTTTCCTCCTATATGATTGTACTGGCTCTAAACTACATCGAGCGCATTTTTATTTTACTCGCATTTATTACAAAAATCAACTACTCCGATGTTCAAAAATATGATATGCTGAGCATAAATTAGCCGCCGTCTAAACAAAAATTTTATGCAATATTACGGAGGTCTTGTTCCTATGACTATTAATCAGGCTCTGACAAAATTAAAAAAATCAAATTTCAGAAGTCGCTTTCACCTGAGTGAAAAAGATAAATTAAATATTTCCGAAAAGGGGCTTTCTGTCATTAGGGAACATGCCGTCGGTTTTATCCGCAGCCGCTTAGCTCCCGCTGAAATTCCAAACGACGGCAGACAGACGCCTATGCGGGGTCACCCTGTATTCGTGGCACAGCATGCCTGCGCCTGTTGCTGCAGAGGCTGTTTTGAAAAATGGTATGGAATTCCAAAAGGCATTGAGCTGACAGAAATTCAGCAAAAAGGCGTAGTTGACCTTTTAATGGCATGGATAAAGGGAGAAATCCAGTAAAAACTGTGTTTTTTCCAACTGTGGGCATCAATTTTAGAGGAACTTTTGCTGCTAAAACTAATCGGTATAAAAAAATGCGGAAGCCGTAAAGACTTCCGCAATGTAAATACTGAGAAATAATT
>JAHHRS010000074.1 GCA_020025675.1 Oscillospiraceae bacterium | reverse complement strand
CATAAACTTTGACGGTGAAGTTACCGGGGAGGAATGCCGTCTGCCCGGTACAGCTAAAAAAATACAGACGACTGAGAGCACAAGCTTTGTGGTTCCTAAGGAGTACATGGATTCCAATCTTCATATGAATAACACCCGTTATTATGAAATGAGTGAAAACTGCTTTAAGTCCCGCATATCCGGCAAGCACCTGTACGAGGTTACTACCGACTATGTGTCCGAGGCTTTGATAGGGGAGGAGATAAAACTCTTCTGGGGTGAGGAAGAGGGCAGAATTTATATAACCGGTGAAAACGATGGTACTGTCTTTAAAATGAATCTGGAATACAAATGACAGAAATGGCGGAAGAAGGAAAAATTCTTCCGCCATTTCTATATAGCTTAAATGTTCTTAAATTCTGCGACAATTTCTTCAGCCGGTTTCGGGGTGAAAATGCTCACCGTAATTATGAAGAGAGAACTTATTATAAAGGCGGGGAGCAGTTCATATATGTCCCACACGCCGCCTAAAGGACGGATAAGGTATTTCCAAATAAATACGCTTATACCGCCGGAGAGCATACCGGCAAGTGCGCCGTATTTATTGCTGCGTTTCCAGAAAAGGGAGAAGAGCATCAAAGGCCCGAAAGCGGAACCAAAGCCTGCCCACGCAAAAGATACAATACCAAAGACGGAACTTTCGGGATTTACGGCAAGCAATACGCCAAAACCTGCAACTGCAAATACAGTCAAGCGAGCTACACACATTTCCTGCTTATTTGTAAGTTCTATGTGGAAAACATTTCTCAAAATATTATGGGAAATGCTTGAAGCAGAGGCAAGAAGCTGTGCATCGGCGGTGGACATGGTTGAGGCCAAAATACCTGCCAGCACAAGACCCGCCAGAATTGCAGGAAAAATACCGGATTTGCTCAAAAGAGCGGAAATACGGACAAGAATAGCCTCTGCATCTGATGGGGAGTTAAAGGGGGCAATGGCACCTGCATTACTCATGGCGTAGCCTACTATGCCTACTATTATTGCAACCGCCATGGAAATTACCACCCATACAGTACCTATTCTGCGGGAGACTTTCAGTTTTTCTCCGTCCTCAATAGCCATGAAGTGATTTAAAATATGGGGCATACCGAAGTAACCCAGACCCCATGCAAGAGTAGAAACCACAGATATAAAGCCGTAGTTTGAAAGCTGCTTTGAAACTATATCTGTGCTGTGGCTTAAATCCAGATAGCCGGGGAGGGCTTTGGCATTTTCTATAACGGCACTCCAGCCCCCTGCCGTATGTACGCCAAACACAAGAATTACCACAAGTGCTGCCGTCATTACAAGGCTTTGAATAAGGCTGGTAAGGGAGGCTGCCGTAAATCCGCCCATTGCACAGTATGCCACAATAACAGATGCACTGATTATCATGGAGGGCATGTAGTTAACATCAAAAATGTTTGTAAAAAGTTTTCCGCAGGCTGCAAAGCCGGAAGCGGTATATGGAATAAAGAAAATAATTATAATGAGGGCGGCAATACCCTCAATAAGTCCGCTGCGGTCTCTGTATCTGTGAGAAAAAAAGTCGGGAATAGTAATGGCACCCAGACGTGCAGAGTAGCGGCGGAGTCTTTTGGCAACAATGAGCCAGTTTAAATAAGTGCCAAGGGCAAGACCGATAACAGTCCATACAGCATCTGCCAGACCGAAAAAATATGCAAGCCCCGGAACACCCATTAAAAGCCAGCCTGACATATCAGATGCCTCTGTGCTGAGTGCTACTACCACAGGCCCCAGCTTTCTGCCGCCAAGGTAAAAGTCGCCGGCACTGTTATTCAGTTTGCAGTAGAAAAAGCCTATAAAAAGCATACCCAAAAGATAAACTGCAACAGCAAGTATTATACATATTTCTGCGCTTGTCATATAAATCTCTCCTTAATTATCATGAGCCTGATTATACAGGATATTTCCTGCCGCAAAAGGAGAAAATAATGTCTAAGGGCTTGAAAAATGCCCTTTTTGGCATATACTATGAATTAGCTTAATTTAAAACATATATAGATGAAAATAATTCATATAAGAGGAAACTATGAGCAATATAAATCTTGGAAAATATGAGTGTCTGATGACGGTAATCGAGCTTGGAAGTATGACAAGAGCGGCTGAAAAGCTAAATCTTACTCAGTCTGCTGTGAGCCACAGCATTTTGAGTCTTGAAGAAGAACTGGGATTTTCAATCTTAAAAAGGAGCAGAGGGGGAGTGTGGCTGACGGAAGAGGGAGAGAAACTTCTGCCGGCTGTCCGAGGCCTCTTAAATTCAGCGGAAAGGTTAAATCAGCTTGCAAATTCTATTAAAGGTCTTGAAACAGGTCTTGTGCGTATAGGATCATTCACATCCGTAGCTGTCCACTGGCTGCCCACTATACTAAAAGAATTTCAGACTGACTATCCGAATGTGGAATTTAAGCTTCTGAACGGAGACTATCACGATGTTGAGCAGTGGCTTTCAGACGGCAGTGTGGATATAGGTTTTGTCAGTATGCCCTGCGGAGTTGACTGCCCCTGCACGGCTCTTATGGAAGACAGACTTTTTGCAATATTGCCCGAAAACAGCCGCTTTAAAAATTACCCGAAATTTCCTTTGGTGGAGTGCGAGACCGAGCCCTTTATAAGCCTTCTTGAAAGTTCTGACCATGACGCAAGACGTGCTCTTGAGGCTGCGGGAGTAAAGCCTAATGTCCGCTTTTATACAAAGGATGACTATGCGGTTATAGCCATGGTTGAGCAGGGTCTTGGAATAAGTATTATGCCCGAACTGCTCTTAAAGGGCAGACACGATAATCTCCAGATTCTTCCGCTTGTACCGGAGGCAAAACGCACCATAGGCATGGCTGTTGCGGCGGGAGATAAAGCAGCTCCGGTTACAAGGCGGTTTGCGGATTATGTACTTAGATATGTAAAAAACAATTCATGACAAAAAACAGGAAAAAAGTAATTTAAACCACGCATTCGTAAACTTATTTACTGTATATGTTTTTCTTTATAATATACATTATAATATTCCATTTGACTTTGACATACGCCTAATGTAAAATGAGTACAGCAAAACACATAATACTAAGACAGAGGTGTTTAAATGTACAAAGTAGTGACAAAGAGATTTTTAAACGAGGCCAAGACTATTTGCCTGTTTGAGATAGAGGCTCCTCTCATCGCAAGACATGCTCAAGCCGGTCAGTTTGTTATCTTCCGTCTGGACGAGCAGGGTGAACGGGTACCTGTTTCCGTTGCAGGCTGGGACAGAGAAAAGGGCACTGTTACCGTTATGGTACAGGCTGCCGGTCGCACTACCAAAATGCTCCACACTGTTGAGCAGGGCGACTATATTACCGATATTGTCGGACCTCTGGGCCATGCCACCGAAATGGAAGGTTTAAAAAAGGTCGCTGTTGTTGGCGGCGGTGTGGGTTGCGCTATTGCTTATCCTATCGCTAAGGAAATGCATGCAAGGGGCATTGATGTCACCATGATAGCAGGTTTCAGAAGCAAGGATATTGTTATACTTGAGGACGAGATGAAGGCTGCTTCCAATAAGCTTATCATCTGCACCGATGACGGCTCCTTCGGAGAAAAGGGCTTTACTACTCAGTTCCTTAAAAATGAAATTGAATCAGGCGAGCAGTTTGACAGAGTTATTGCCATAGGCCCCGATATTATGATGAAGTTTGTTGCTGAAACCACCAGACCTTACGGCATTAAGACCATCATTTCCCTTGATCCAATTATGGTTGACGGCACCGGCATGTGCGGCGGTTGCCGTGTAATCGTGGGAGGCGAGGTCAAGTTTGCATGTGTTGACGGCCCTGACTTTGATGCTCATCAGGTGGACTTTGATTCCCTTATTAAACGCTCTGCTTTCTATAATACAGAGGAGGCAGAACAGGGCAGGCATATCTGCAGAATGACTGGAGGTAAACGCAGCAATGGCTAATATGAAAATGACAAAAAATCCCATGCCTGAGCAGGACCCTCAGGTTCGCAACCACAACTTTGAAGAAGTTGCGCTGGGTTACACTCCCGAGATGGCAATAGACGAGGCAAAGCGCTGCCTTAACTGCCGCAATCCTCTCTGCCGTACCGGCTGCCCTGTTTCCGTCCGTATACCCGAATTCATCGCAAAGGTAGCAGAGGGTGACTTTGACGGCGCTTATGAGGTCATTACCTCAACTAACTCCCTGCCTGCTGTCTGCGGTCGTGTATGCCCTCAGGAAAAGCAGTGCGAGAGCAAGTGTGTCCGCGGCATTAAGGGCGAGAGCGTGGGCATAGGCAGACTTGAGCGTTTTGTGGCAGACTACCACATGAATAAGGTCAATAAGCCTGCCGTTGTTGCTCCCCAGTCAAACGGCCACAAGATAGCCGTTGTAGGTTCCGGTCCTGCCGGACTTACCTGTGCAGGCGACCTGCGCAAGATGGGCTATGATGTTGATATTTACGAGGCATTCCACAAGGCTGGCGGTGTTCTGGTTTACGGTATTCCCCAGTTCCGTCTTCCTAAGGAGATAGTAGCAGCTGAGATTGAGAACCTGAAGGCTATGGGCGTAAAGGTTATAACTAACGCTGTTATAGGCCGTTCCCTCACCGTTGACGAGCTCTTTGAGGACGGTTATGAGGCTGTGTTTATCGGTTCCGGTGCAGGTCTGCCCCAGTTTCTCCATATTCCCGGTGAGAATATGCTGGGTGTTTACTCCGCAAATGAGTTCCTCACCCGTGTAAATCTGATGAAGGCATACAGAGACGACTATGATACACCTATAAAGAAGTTTAAGAACGTGGCAATCGTAGGCGGCGGCAACGTTGCCATGGACGCTGCAAGAGTTGCAAAGCGTTTGGGTGCAGACAATGTTTACATTACCTACCGCCGGGGTAAGGAAGAGCTTCCTGCCCGTAAGGAAGAGGTTGAGCACGCCGAAGCAGAGGGCATAGAGTTCACTCTGCTCAATAACCCCGCTCAGATTATAGGTGATGAAGACGGCAGAGTTACCGGTATTGAGCTTGTCCGTCAGGAGCTTGGTGCCCCCGATGCAAAGGGTCGCCGCCGTCCCCAGCCTGTTGAGGGCAGCAACTGGGTTCTTCCCTGTGACGCTGTTGTTATCGCTATCGGTACCAGCCCCAACCCACTGATAAAGTCCACCACTAAGAACCTTGCTACCACACCTAAGGGCGGTATTGAGGCTGACGATAAGGGTCAGACCTCCCGTGAAGGTGTTTTTGCAGGTGGTGACGCAGTTACAGGTGCAGCTACCGTTATTTTGGCAATGGGAGCAGGTAAGACCGGTGCAAAAAGCATTGACGCTTACATAAAGAACAAATCCCGGAAGTGAGACCGCAAGTGACACTACCTACAACAGTCTGTGATGTAAGGTCTGTCATCTTTCTTAAAACAATAGGATATGGCTGTTTAACGAATAATCCCCGCCGTTTTTACGGCGGGGATTATTGCATTTAGGATAGGGAGTGGGAGAAAAGGAAGGAGAAAATAATTATGGATATTCGCTTTCAGAGTAAACTATTATGCTGCTGTCTTTAAAATCTCG
Source organism: Oscillospiraceae bacterium (assembly GCA_020025675.1). Classification (GTDB taxonomy): domain Bacteria; phylum Bacillota; class Clostridia; order Oscillospirales; family Oscillospiraceae; genus Limivicinus. The sequence goes on along the minus strand of JAHHRS010000074.1, from coordinate 1,287 downwards.
AAATGCGTCACTGCTGAATGATGCCTTCGGCGAGTCTTCAGCTGTGGGGATTGAGCCGGGGCTTGAGGGTTCGGAGTCTCGGTATAACTCAAGGTTTGGGCTTTCGCAGAAATAAGTAAAACCCATTACCCTGTCTCCGAAGGCAGAATATACATTCCCAAGCCGAATGTCAGACTGAAAAACAACGTAGCTTTCCATCATCCGTTCACCGTTTAAAAGACGTATTGCCGCATTAACGCATTTTTCGGAAGGGAGTAATTTTTGAAAGTCCTCTGATTGTACGCCGTCGTACTGACCGGACTCGTATATTACCTCTTCTATGGTATTAGGAAATTCAGGTGATTTGACACGGTTCATAACAACCTCACCTACACAAAGGAGAAATTCATCGGTAAGCCAGTGCTTGCCGGCCTGAAAGCAGATAAATTTCGATAGCAGAAAAAGATCGTCAAAAGAGATAGGCACTAAATCAGAGCCGCTCTCGGCTATGTATCGGTTTCTGTTTTCTGCCGCTGAACGGCCTGCCTTAATATCGCCGGCAACGGCTGCCTCTGTCATAATATGTATATAGTTAGGCTCAGGCACACTTTCTCTGAATGCACAGGTGCTAAGTCCAAATGAAATTACCATAGCCATTAACAGAGTAAAAAACTTTTTCAATTTTTCACCTCCCGATATATGAAGTATATCTCAGGGAGGAAGAAAAAATTGTCAAAAGCAGTGGGGAAATAAAAAAGAAATAAAAAAAATAAATGCAGGCGTTAAAATGTAAAAGAAACCCTATGTGTTTAAATCAGTAATTGTACCTAATAGGGCTTATTAATTGCTCTTTCCAAGGCGGCAGCCTCTGCACAGGAGGTTTTCGGAAAAGAGCCGGATAATTCTATACAGGTCAGGGAGCTAACCAGATTTCAGGGCTTAATTTCAAAATCTGTTTTTGCTCTACATGAAAGCCAATAATAAATTCCGTATGGAAAAACCTAAATTACGGATGTTTATTACTAAAATAAAGGGGGCTAATATGTCCCATTACAAAAAACTTATAACCTATTACAGCAGCTTCCCTCCATGAAACACTTTAACCTGGGACTGCTTTAGAACCGTAAAAACAGTAAATTTAAGACAAAGTCAAAAGGCTTGCTGCCTGTATTTTACAGACAGCAAGCCTATTCGGTAGCTTAAACAGTTTTTAATTCTAAAAATTGTCTGAATTTTCGGGGCTGCTTCGTTATAGCGCACCCTAATTTATTTTGCGTATTCAACGGCTTTGGTCTCTCTCAGGAGGTA
>JAHHRS010000073.1 GCA_020025675.1 Oscillospiraceae bacterium | reverse complement strand
AAAAGTATTATTAGCAGTACCGCAGCTCCCCATACAGCCTTTGCACCAATCAGATGGCACAGAATAGTGGATATAACAGCTCCTGCCACAAAGCTCAAAAGCATGTATATATGGTTAAGAAAACGGAGCTTATGTTCGTTTATTTCCCGGTGCTTGAGCCACTTGGAAAAATATATTCCGATTTGACGTATGTGGTTTGTGCAGAAAGTGGTGGCCATTGGTATATGTTCGGCCTGACGGAAAGTGTTATACTGCATGGAGCAGATAAAATTAACCGTTATATGTGTTATCTGATAGGGCCAGCTGTCAGGAATAACACCCAGAATTATAACCACTATGGCCTCAATACCAACAAGCAATGTATCCCAGCGGAGAAAATGAAAACGCTTTAAAGGCGAGGGAAGAAGCTCGGAAATAATTGTGCCGCCTAAGTATGCTCCGATTGGTATAAGGTAATAGAGAGCTTTGCTCCACATGCCGCTGCCTATGGCAATAGACAGTAAAACCATGTTTGCTGTCTGAGCGTTACAAAAAACGCCGCCCCTCATGGTGAATGTAAAGGCACCAAGGTATCCGCCAACAGCCATTAGAATAATAAAGACCCAGCGCTTTTCACACTCAAGTATAGGATTTTCCGTTTCTAGATTACTAACACTCATATTTCTGCCTTCGATGCGGGCTTATCCATGCCCCTGAGCGCCTTTCTGAATTCAAATATAAAGAGTACAGCTGTAAAGCTGACCGCTAAAATATCCGCAATTGGTTCAGCAGTATAGACCGCCCTTGTCTTATCATTCATCAGGGCAGGCATAATATAAATAAGCGGAAGAAGCAGCACAAATTTTCTGACTACGGCTACTATAATGGAAGCTTTGGCGTTGCCGAGAGAAATAAAGGTCATCTGACAGGCCATCTGAATTCCGAATATACCCATGCCGAAGTAGTATATTCTCAGCGCAGCAGCCGCAAAGGATACCAGTGCAGGATTATCGTTAAATATCAGCACGAACATTTGAGGGAAAGCCATTACAAGGCACCACAAAATAACCGTGTATGAAAGGCTGACTGAAAGCAGAATGAAGAAAGTCTTTTTAACTCTTTCCTTGTTGCCCGCTCCGTAGTTATAACTGGAAATAGGCTGTGCGCCCTGTGCAACTCCCTGCACAGGCAAGGCGGCAAACTGGGTAACGCTTGTTAAAATGGTCATTGCTCCAACTGCTATATCTCCGCCGTAACGCTGAAGAGATGAGTTAAAGCAGACGGAAATTATGCTCTCACTGGACTGCATTATAAAAGGTGCCAGACCCAAAGCAATACAAGGCAGAATAAACTTTTTCCGCAAAACCATATTCTCTTTTTTTAGTTTCAGACTTGTTTTACTGCCCGAAAGGAAGACCAGCACCCAGATACATGACATTCCCTGAGAAATTACGGTAGCTAAAGCAGCGCCACGGACGCCCATCCTAAAGGCAAAAATGAAAATCGGGTCTAAAACAATATTCAGTATCGCCCCCAGCAGAACCGTAAGCATACTTGTTTTTGTAAAGCCCTGAGCTGTAATAAAAGCGTTCATGCCCAGTGTTATCTGAACAAATACAGTACCTATTGCATAAATGTTCAAATAAGCAGCGGCATATACGATAGTTTCAGGGCTTGCGCCGAAGGACATAAGCAGAGTTTTGCCGAAAATAAGCAATACCGCCGTCAAAACAGCAGACACTACCATCTGCAGGGCAAGGCATGAGCCTAAAGTTTTTTCTGCCGATTCCTTATCTCCCTGCCCCATGTATATGGAAGCTCTGGGAGCTCCGCCGGCACTTGCAAGGGCAGCAAATGCGGAAACTATCATTATAATAGGTAGGCACACACCCACACCTGTAAGTGCAAGGTCACCGTTGCCGGGCATATGGCCTATATAGATTCTGTCCACAATGTTGTAGAGCATGTTCACAATTTGAGCAGCAACTGTGGGAACTGCAAGCTTTAAGAGAAGCTTACCTACCGGCTCTGTCCCCAGAAACTCTCTGTCATTAGTCACAATATCACGTCTTTCTGAATTTTCCATAACCTTAATATATTACCACCAAATTGCGAACATTTCCACTGGTATTACTAAATTTTTATTTCGATTTACCAAGCTCCATAGCTTTAATTATATAGCTTATCTGAGAGATTCCGGTGATTAAAAGAACGAGAAACATGGGAAAAAGTCCGGTATTGAAGATGATATGAGTTAAAAAGGTAATAGACCAAAGTATCATGCAGCTTTTGGTTGTTACACCAAAGGAATAGTATGCAGCTTCACCTATTTGCTGCTTTTCGGCTTCGTCACAGCTTCCGTACCATTTTTTCTGGAATTTAGGATCATAAACACTGCCCTGTTTTTCCGGATTCATACGGCGTGTAAGGTCAACGCTTTTCTGCTGAATTAAGGTAATTAAAACCTGAACAACAATAAAACTGAAAAAGGCTATCAATGAACCGCCAAGACCGCAATTTACCATCAATATACAGCTTAAACCGAACATACTGACCAGCATGGTTATACTGTCTAAAAGCAATGCAATGTTAAGATTTTTATCAATTATCTCGGGTATGTCCTCATTCTCTCCGTCCCAGCTGTCGGCAAGCTTTAAGGCTTTCCTATACAGAACAAAGGAAGGAAGAACAAATAGAACAAGGCATGCTATGGAAATGTAAGGTGTTATTATCTGCAAAAAATTAAGTAATCCGTTTGTAATTACGCTTCTCCAGTCGCTTTGCTCGAGAGAGTAAGAGAACCAACCGAATATGAAGCCTGCTAAGCCACATGCCAAAATTATAATGGCGTATTTAGGAATTGCTTTTTTGTTATCTTTTTTTATATTATCAGTATTTTTATCCATTTGATTCATCCTCCGTATAGGTAAAAATGTCTTCCACGGCAACACCGCAAATTTTGGAAAGCTTGAGCGCCAGCGTGACCGAAGGTGAGTAATCCCCGCGTTCTATCTGACTTATAGTCTGTCTGGATACACCGGCAAGCGTTCCAAGCTGCTGCTGATTTAACCCAAGTCTTGCCCTATGTTCTTTCAAATTGTTGTTTAACGGCATGGCAACCTCCTTGTTGTAAACTAAACTTTGCAAAGTGACAATTATTCTTGTCAAACACATACTAACACTGACAACTATATTTGTCAAGCTTAAAATAAAAAAATTATAGTGAATGCTGATATTCTAATCGCCGTAGAGCTAAATGTAAAAATAGCTAAAAAGGTTAAACACACAGAACCACTGGGATTCTAATCGTTATTAAAATTAAGTCCGGTTTTTTTAATAAAAAAGCTGCCGATTCTATTTCGATTAGAATCGACAGTTTTGTATTACCGTTTTTGTGTCTGAAAAGTATTAACTATTACATAGCAACAGTTGATTTAAACCTTGTTTCGGTATCTTTTAATATTTCCCTATTTCATTTAGAATTTCGGAAAACGAACTTTTAAAGGTACGGCCTCATTTCGATAACAAGTTCCTGTTCAAGCTCACACAATTTTTTTGTAATGTCTTTTGAGCGCTCATCTGCCGCTTTGTATTTATTCAGATAAGAGTTAAGATTTTTTATTCCCGTGTTACAGCCGTCAGTCAGCAAATCTGCAATGCCTTTGTCAGAATTGTCCATAGCCAGAGACATATTTGTTTTAAGCTTTGTCATGCCTTTGAGCATGGGACTTGGCTCCAAATCTTCCTGTCCGTATTCCTTTAAAAGCCCGCTCAGCTCATTTCCCAGTTTCACATGGGCAATTCTGCAGCTATTCAGATCGGTTTTAAACTCATCTGAACATACATTGTCATATACCTGGTCAATAGCGGATATGCCCATCTTAATGCCTAAACCGCATTGCCGCATAAGTCTAATTGTGTCTTGCTCTATCATATAAAGCTTCCTCCATTTTATTTAATACATATTAAGTATGCCCATATTACGGCGGGAACATTAAAAATAAAAGCAGAGAGACCGAGGAGAACGGTCTCTCTGCTAAAACTAAAAAGGAGAAAAATGAAAAAGACTTAATATCTTGCGTTGTCTATATAATACCCATTAGATGTTTCAAATTTAACACAAAAAATGTTTCACAATTGTAAAATGTCTGGATAAAGAGTTGAAAAAGGAAAAATTATACTGTATAAAATATTTGAATCTATCAAAGCTTAATAAAAAGAGTAATGTAAAAAGACTTCAATCTAAGCTTTCTAAAAAAATTAAATTGAAGATAAAGTCCTTTTGTAATATAATTGATGTCGTGAGCATTGCCTGAATATTATGCATGATGGGATGCCATTTTATAGAGAATAGTAATACTTTCATAGTTAAATGAAGGAGGAAATTTATGGGACTTATTAAAGCGGCCGTATCAGCGGTAGGAGGTGTTTTGAGCGACCAGTGGCTGGAATTTTTCAGCTGTGACTCTATGGATGCCGATACTCTTGTTGTAAGAGGAAAAAAGACCACTTCAAGGCGTTCTTCAAACCGCAATGGAAACGATAACGTAATCTCAGATGGCTCAGGCATTGTTGTTGCCGACGGTCAGTGTATGCTTGTGGTTGAACAGGGACAGGTTATAGAAATTTGCGCCGAACCCGGTCAGTACACCTATAACAGCACCACAGAGCCGAGCATATTTGTTGGTGATTTGGGGGACAGCGTTGAACTGACTCTCAGAAACATAGGCAGACGCTTTATGCACGGAGGAGACGCAGGCAGTGACCAGCGTGTTTACTATATAAATACCAAGGAAATAATGGACAATAAATTCGGCACCGCAAACCCATTTATGTTCAGGGTAGTGGACAGCCGTATAGGTCTCGATAAAGATGTTTCAATACGCTGTAACGGCATATATTCATACAAAATAACAAATCCTGTAACTTTTTACACGGAAATATGCGGCAACGTTAAAGACCGGTTTGAAAGAGGAGAGATTGATACTCAGTTAAAGACTGAGTTTATATCTGCCCTCCAGCCGGCATTTGCAAAACTTTCAGCCCTCGAACTTCGTCCAAGCCAAATTCCTGCCCATGCTATTGAGCTGGAAGAGGCAATGAACGAGACACTGACAAAAAAATGGAAAGAGAAGCGCGGAATTTCCGTTGTGTCTGTGGCATTGAATCCAATCACCTTAAAAGACGAGGATATGCAGAAGATACAGCAGTTTCAGGACAGCGCCGTTCTTCGTGATCCGTCTATGGCTGCGGCTACCCTTGTGGGTGCTCAGGCCGATGCTATGAAAGCGGCGGCCTCAAACAAAGGCGGGGCAGCCCTGGGCTTTATGGGAATGAATATGGTGTCTCAATCCGGCGGCATTAATGCCCAGACTTTGTATCAGATGGGTCAGCAGAACCAGGCTGATGGCTGGCGTTGCTCATGCGGCAGTCAAAATACGGGTAAGTTCTGCACAAATTGCGGCAGCCCTAAACCTCAGGCAGGAGGCTGGACATGCTCATGCGGCACACATAATACCGGCAATTTCTGCACAAACTGCGGCAGAAAGAAGTCGGAGACAACTGATGCAAGATTTTGCAGCAACTGCGGCTGGAAACCTGAAAACGGTGATAATCCACCTAAATTCTGCCCTCAGTGCGGCTCACTTTTTAAATAAAGATACCGTTCCCGCAAAGAGATTTTTGACCTTACGGTTAAACTTCTGTAATTATGTAAATATTTTTACATAAACTATTTAAAGGTGAATTTTTTGCTGTTGAGAAATTACTTCTTTTTAAGTTTAAATTCATTAAGAAGGGAAAGTGAGCGCATGAAAAAGTCACTGATAACAAGTATTTTTCTTATTTCTTCGCTGCTAATGACAGGCTGCAATTCTGGCCCGCAACCTGCAAAAACAACTGATAGAGAATCTGATTTTGCACGCATTGAGGCAAACAATAATGAAGCAAGCAAGAACGAAGCAAGCAAGAACGAAGCAAGCAAGAACGAAGCAAGCAAGAACGAAGCAAACAATACAGTTCTTGACGGTGAGTCACAAACTCTGCCGGAATTTAAATCTATTGAAGTAGATGTTCTGGCAGCTGATATAAGTGTTGTTACCGGCGAAGATTGGTCTATTTCATACAATCTGTCTGAAAAAGAACCTCTGAAACGTTTCGGCGTAGAGGGGGATAAATTGTATGTTGAAACTGAATTTGACCCGTCCAAACATTTTGACCATACAGGAAACTGGTATGTAACAGTGACAGTACCTGAGAATGTCACATTGTCTGAGCTGGACTTGGATACAGCTTCAGGAGATGTATATATACAAAAAATTTCCTGTGATTCTGCCTCATTGTCTTCTACATCAGGAGACGTGGAAGCGGAGGAAATAACTGCGCAGGATATAGAAATGGACTCTGTATCAGGCGATATTTGTGCAACAAACGTATCTGCTGTGGCTATGGATATGGAGACAGTTTCAGGAGACTTGAGCGTAAACGGCATGTTGGGCGAGCTTAAAACATCTACTGTTTCAGGAGATACAGAAGTTTCAGGCTCAATTTCCGATGAAAGTAAGCTTGAAAGTACCTCCGGAGATATAGAACTTTCTGTAAATCATCCTGCTTCCGTTTATGCAAACAGCATTGGGACAATTATGTTTAACGGGGATAAAGTATATAGTCCCTTAAATCATGACGACGGAATTCTTATCTCAATTAAATCCGTCTCCGGTAAGATTAATGTACAAACTGCGTGAGAAAAAGCAGGTTTAAAACGTCCGCTAAACAGAACAATAGACAAAAGCCCTCTTATGCAGGATATTGACTGCATAAGGGGGCTTTGCAATGGACATTAAAAAAGTTTGAGAAGATTAAACGCCGACTTGCGGAAAAAATCTGACATAATACCTGTGACAGAATGTATTGTAGTATGTGCAGGCGGAGATTACTAAGTAACATAAATATACACAGAAATGAATACGAGGACGACTTCTTTAAAGCCATTGCCGTACGTCCTCATGGAAACGAGAAAGGGAGTAGCCGTCAGCTACTCCCCAGCAGAAATTG
>JAHHRS010000072.1 GCA_020025675.1 Oscillospiraceae bacterium | reverse complement strand
ATTTTCTTTGCCGCTGCGGCGGCAAACTCTGCGAGGCTTTTTTGACAAGCTGAAAACTACCGGACCTAAAAAGTCCGGTAGTTTTTATTTACAGTATCAGTTGTCGTTCCGCCGGTGACCAAAGAGAATGATAAAGCGGAGAAGCTGAGCCAGAGAGACAGCAAGAGCAGCAACATAGGTAAGAGCGGCGGCACTTAAAACCTTTTTTGCACCGTCCAGCTCCTGATCGCTCAGAAGATTGCCGGACTCGATACACTTCACGGCTCTCTTACTGGCGTCAAATTCTGTGGGCAAAGTCACAAGCTGAAATATAGTGCACAGTCCGAAGCAGATTATACCGGCATCTATAAACCATGCAAAAACAGGACTAAGACTGCCCAGAAGAAGACCTAAAACAATCAGAGGCATGGCAAGTTTTGAACCAAAATTTGTTATGGGAATTATGGCTGCACGAATTTTTACAGGTAAATAATTTACGCTGTGCTGTATTGCGTGACCGGCTTCATGACATGCAACTCCCACAGCCGCAGATGATGGGCTGTTGTATACTCCGTCAGATAAGCGGATAACATTATTTTTAGGGTCAAAATGATCTGTTAGATTACCGGAAATATGCTCAATTCGGATTGAAGAAAGTCCATTTCTGTCCAGAACGTATCTTGCGGCCTGAGCTCCGGTCACACCTCTGTGATTATACTGCTGCTGATACTTTTTGAAAGTACTGTCAACCCGCTGACTTGCCCATATTGAGAGAATGACAGCGGGAAGAATTAAAACTAAATACGTCCAATCAATATACATTTTAGCTCCGTCCATGTTAAGCAAAATTTTAAGCCAGAGTTATATCTCTGTGCCTATTATATATACTACAACATTTTGAGCAATAATATCTATCGTTACTTTGTAAATTTTTAACGCTTTTACCACTCACTTTAATATTAAAGTTATTGATGATAATAACTTAAGAAATCGCCTATCTTTTCAACAGCCTCTTTCAGAACCTCTATACGGGGCAGATATACTATGCGGAAGTGGTCCGGTTTATCCCAGTTAAATCCGCCGCCGTGTACAATAAGTATTTTCTTATCACGCAAAAGATCAAGAGCAAATTTTTGGTCATCAACAATGTTGAATTTTTTAACATCTATTTTAGGGAACATATAAAATGCGGCCTGTGGCTTTACCGCACTTATGCCGGGAATATCGGTCAGTGCCTCATAGATATAGTTTCTCTGCTCGTATATTCTGCCTCCGGGGACAATATAGTTTTCCACACTCTGATGACCGCCGAGAGCTGTCTGAACAATGGATTGTGCAGGGACGTTGGAGCAAAGTCTCATGTTTGAAAGCATCTTAATGCCGCTTATATAATCCTGAGCTATACTCTTGTTTCCGCTGAGTATCATCCAGCCTACTCTGAAGCCTGCAATCATATGGGATTTTGACAGACCGCTAAATGTGACACAAAACAGATCCGGTGCAAGAGATGCAATGGATATATGCTCCAGACCGTCCATTACAAGCCGGTCGTATATTTCGTCTGAAAAGATTATGAGCTGGTGTCTTCTGGCTATATCCACTATCTGCTGAAGAACCTCTCTGGGGTACAGCGCACCTGTGGGGTTGTTGGGGTTAATGATGACGATGGCCTTTGTTCTGTCAGTTATCTTCTTTTCAATATCTGCCATATCGGGGTACCAATTGGATTGTTCATCACATATATAATGAACTGCCTTGCCGCCGGCAAGAGTGGCGCAGGCGGTCCAGAGCGGGTAATCGGGAGAAGGGATCAAGATCTCATCACCGTTATCAAGCAGTGCTGACATAGACAAATTTATAAGCTCACTGACCCCGTTACCGGTAAAAATGTCATCCATTGATATGTTTGGAATCTTTTTGAGCTGTGCATACTGCATTATGGCTTTTCTGGCAGAAAACAGTCCCTGAGCAGGGGAATAGCCCTCACATTCCTTCAACTGCCTGCTCATATCGTGGATAACCTCGTCAGGAGCTGTGAAGCCAAAGGGAGCGGGATTGCCTATGTTCAATTTAAGTATCTCCATCCCGGCTTCTTCCATTCTGCCTGCCTCATCAACTACTGGTCCTCTGACGTCATATAAAACATTGTCAAGTTTAGATGATTTTTTGATATTCCTCATTTCGTATCCCCCTAAAGTTTCACTTTCATTAGAATTTATATCAGTGATTTGAGTTTTATTCACGCCTTCCTTACCTGAAAGCCACTTTTCATCTGTATTTAATGCTATGGCAAGAAAGTGAAGTATATCTGCCCTTGGGACAGTTTTTCCGCTTACATACTGACTTATCTGGCTTTTTCCCAGCTTTACGCCGTGTTCTGCTGCCTCATTAATTAAATCGACCTGTTTTTTGCCCGCTTTATCCATGGAAAGCTTCAGCCGTTGGGCAAAAGTTTCATTTAACATTATATATTCCTCCAAATTAAGTTCAACGCTTAAAAGAATAGTTCAATTTAATGCCTATTATAACATAAAATTATAAAAGTTCAACACCTAAAATTATTTATTTCTCGAAAAGTTCAATTTATAAATTGAACTTTTGCTTTAGATTCAGATAATATTTATTCCTTGACAACGGGCGATCTTTTAGGTAAAATAGAGAAAATCTAAAAAGAAAAGGAAGGTGATACCTTTAATGGACGGCCCTGGTAGTGACGATTGTAGCCCTGATTATTATATAGTTTGGTTAGTTTACGACATACTTGCGCCCATTTTTAGGGAATGAGTGTGCTTTTTTTATACCCGGAACACAAACCATTCTATATTTTTATGAGGAGTTTATAAAATGATAAACAGTATTATCGCAATGGCGGCATGTGTTATTTTGTCTGCCTACTTTTCAGCAACGGAGACGGCTTTTTCCTCCTTTAACAAAACCCGAATTAAAGCTTTGGCAGAGAACGGAAACCGAAAAGCAGTCCTGACTTTACAGTTGGCTGAAAATTATGATCGTCTTATTTCTACTATTTTAATAGGAAACAATATTGTTAATATAGCAGTTGCGTCAATCGGTACACTTCTTTTTGTGAACATGTTGGGGCAGGAAGTGGGAGCACCGCTTTCTACTGCCGTTGTCACAATTGTTGTATTGATTTTCGGTGAGATTACGCCCAAAAGCATTGCAAAGGATCATCCAGAAAAGTTTGCTATGTTTTCGGCACCATTTATCCGAATATTGATATGGGTTCTGATGCCGCTGAATTTTATTTTTGCAAATTGGAAGAAACTGATAGGCAAGTTATTTAGTGTAAAAGAGAGCAGCAAAATGTCTCAGGAAGAGCTGATTTTGTTATTAAATGAGGTTCAGGAAGAGGGATGTATTGATGAGAGCGAAGGCAAGCTGCTGAGAAATGCCGTTGAATTCGGCGATTTGGAGGCTCAGGACATCCTTACCCACCGAGTAGATCTGGAAGGAATTGAGCTGGATGCTTCCAAAGAAGAAATAGCGAAAAAATTTGAGGAATCACACTTCTCCCGCTTGCTGGTATACGATGGCACAATTGACAAGATTGTAGGAATACTGCACCAGAAGGATTTCTATGTTGGTGTTGGAGTTACATCCTCTACAATAGCCGATATAATGTCTGAGCCTGTTTTTGTGCACCAGACAGAAAAAATTGATGTTCTGCTGCAGAAAATGCGCATGGCCAAGTCCCACATTGCAATTGTAATTGACGAGTACGGCGGAGTTTCAGGTATAGTGACTATGGAGGATATACTTGAAGAACTGGTTGGAGATATTTGGGACGAGCATGACGAAATTGAAGAGCCGATACAGCTGACGGGCGAAAATACTTACACCGTATACTGTGGAATAAGCTTGGATGATTTTTCCGAATTTTTTAACCTAAAAATTGATTCAGACAGTACGTCTCTTGCCGGATGGATTATGGAATATATGGGCTGCATACCTGATGAGGGAGACAGCTTTAAATTTGAAAACCTGGAAGTTACAGTCAGCAAAACAAGTGATCACAGAATTATGTATGTAACTATCAGGATTGAGACAGAAGACATGACTTTAATATAAAAACAGAAATCGCCGGTATAAGAAAGTATAGTTCTTATACCGGCGTAAATTTTTAAATGCTTTGGTCGTACAAACGCAGGAAAGAAGAATTAAAATAGTTATATTTAGTAATTTAGCCAAACTTTTTCTTGAATTTTACCAAAAATTTGTTGCTGTTTTTTCGTGTTTGTTAACATATTTTATCTCCGTCTGTGATATGATAAACGCCAATCGGGTTAAAACCGATAATAAACTCCGGAGGACAATCAATGAAACAGGAAAGTCACCGCCTTTTGGGTTATTATCTTATAGGTCAGCTGAATCATATGCCCAAACTTAGTTACAGACGGGCGTTTTTGATTGGTTGTGTTGAACCTGACCGCAATATCTTATCCTATCTCAAAGGTTCAATACGATCCCGTTGGTTCTACGGTCATAATTATCAGAATGCAGACCGCTGGATAGAGCGTCATATAAACAGACTTAAATCAAAAGCTCGTTGGAATATTTGGAGTTATTATTGCTTGGGAAAGCTAATCCACTATACATCCGACGCATTTACTTACGTACACAATAACTGCTTTACTGCATCAATAGCCGCCCACAGAGCCTATGAAGATGAGCTGCAGGAGCACTTCCTCCACTGTCTGGCCGAGAGAAGGTGTACGGACAGCACTACACGTCCGGATATAAACAGAGTCTTACGTGCAGCTCACCGCCGTTATCTAAAAAATGTCGCCGATGTTCAAAGAGACTGCCGATATATCCTTAATATGACCAGCTGGCTGTTTAACGAGCTTTTCCCTGAACCTTCTGCTGCATACTGAATAATGAAAAAGACCTATTTTAAAAGCAGAGACAATATAAGGAAATACTTTATTAGGCATGAAATTTTATTAAAAAATTTTGGAATCCTCCGTTATGCTATTGCACAACGGAGGATTTTTAATTTTGAAACTACTCATATTTTAAAGTTATAACGGGGGAGAGTTACTTTATTATATTCAAAGCAAGGTTAAAACTGCGTTTTGGAGCACTTTAACCGGCATATGAGGTATGCAGATAGAGGGGAGAACTATGTGTTCCTGAAAAAAATGCTATAAAAATTTTTCAGTCCCGCATACAGCTGTATGCGGGACTGAAGTATAGTTTGTTAGATTAAAAATCAGCTTCAGATAGCGTTACCTACATTAAAGCCTTCACGGATGTTCTTGTATCCGTTCTTTGCGCTGCTGGCATCGCCTGCTGCCACAACTTTGCAGCCGCAGTCTTTCAGCTCTTCCACCAGAGGATTGTAGCTTCTGATACCCATAGCGTTTACAAGCATGTCAATGTGTTTAAACTCAACAGGCTCACCGTACTCCTCAGCATAGATGACGCCGTTTTCGCTGTCAACCTTTGTGAGTTTGGTGTGAGTATGTACCTCAACGTTGTACTTCCTGATGTGCTCGAAGAGGCAGGACTTAACCTGTGCAACAGCGTCGGTAATTATCTCAGGAGCCATTTCAATCATCTTTACGTTGCAGCCCTGAACAGCCAGAAATACTGCAGTCTCAGCGCCGGTCATACCGCCGCCTGCTACAACAACATTCTTGCCGTACATGGTCTGACCGCGGAGAACTTCAACAGCGGTTTTAACGTAGTCTCTGTTGTCCAGACCGGGGATAGGCAGGAACATGGGCTTGCTGCCGGTGGCAACGATGACTGCGTCGGGCTTTTCATTTTCAACGATTTCCTTTGTGAGAGGAGTGTTCAGACGAACTTCAACGTTGAATTTCTTAAGCATGCGTCTGTAATTCATAATGAGGGAAGCATACTCGGTCTTTCCGGGAGGTGTCATAGCAGCCAGCCACTGACCGCCTATCTCATTGCTTTCCTCGAAGAGGGTTATCTTGTGTCCTCTCTCGCCTGCACCCTGCATAGCGGAAAGACCTGCAACGCCTGCGCCTGCAATAAATACCTTTTTGGGGTTTTCTACGATAGACAGGTCATACTCAGTCTCACGGCAGGTGTGGGGGTTTGCGATACAGTTGACTCTGTTGCCAACTGCGGTTTCACCGGTGCAGCCCTGATTGCAGCCAATGCAGTGGATGATCTCATCCTCTCTGCCAGCCTTAGCCTTGTTGGGCAGATCCGGATCAGCAAGAGATGCACGAGCCATAACTATGTAGTCTGCCTTTCCGTCACGGAGCATAGCCTCGGACATGTAAATGTCGTTGTAACGGCCTACTGCAATGACAGGAACACTTACGGCAGCCTTAATGGTTGCAGCGTTGTTTGCAAAGTTCATTACGGGAATGAAACCGGGTCCGATAATAGTCTGCTTGGAAGCAAACATGCCCTGAGTGCAGTGAAGTGCGTCTACGCCGGCCTCTTCCAGCATCTTAGCCATAACAACGGCTTCGGGAAGCTCAATGCCGCCCTCGACATAGTCACAGGTGTTGAATCTGAAGAAGATGGGGTAGTTGGGGCCCACTGCCTCACGACAGGCAGCCAGAACTTCCATGGGGAAGCGCATTCTGTTTATAAGGCAGCCGCCGTACTCGTCGGTGCGCTTGTTGGAAAAGCTGGACATGAACTGGTTGAGCAGGTAGCCGTGAGCACCGTGAATTTCAATGCAGTCAAAGCCGCACTTCTTTGCTCTTGCTGCGCTTTCACCAAAAGCCTTCACCAAATCGTGGATTTCCTCTACTTCCAGAGCACGGGGAACGTAGGGGACTGCGGGCTCTTTCAGAGCAGAAGGAGCTACGGGGTGAGTAGGATATGCAGTGAGAGATCTCTGGCGGCCGGCATGGTACAGCTGAGCGCCGATTAGACCGCCTGCTTCGTGTACACGTCTAACGGTCTCAGTCCATGCGGGAATCTGAGAATCGCTCCAGAGAGAGCCTACAACAGGGTCACTTCCTGCATCCTGAGTTACGCCCAGGTCTTCAGTAAAGATAAGCCCCCAGCCGCCCTGCACCTTTCTTACAAGGTAGGAATTGACAGCTTCGTTAGGTGTTCCGTCAGGGTTGCCCATGTGGGAAGACATGGCGCTGACGATGAGACGGTTTTTAAGTTCAAGGTTGCCTATTTTACC
>JAHHRS010000071.1 GCA_020025675.1 Oscillospiraceae bacterium | reverse complement strand
AGTTTCGATATACTCTTTTTTATATTTTCAGCCGCCGAAATCATCGGTAAAGCCTGACATTTCCTTATCGGTAAAGTCCATATCCCCCTGAAAGCTTTCGCCGTTTCCGTCCGGTTTGGGAGTCTGGGGAATCGGAGGTTTGGGGGCAGGTTCGGATGTATTTTCCGCCGGCTCTTCCCTGTCCGTTATTTCCGTGTTCAACGGACTTTCCGCCCCCTCAAAGCTCTCCGGCATTTCGCCGCCGGCTTTGATTATGGGCAGATACCATGAATTATAAAAATAAGGAACGGCATCCTTATTTACATCTTCCCAGCTCTGACCCCACGGGCGGAGGAAAATTTCATAGGAAAAAGTGCCGCCGCTGCGGTCAAGGGCTTCGCCGCTGAGTTTTATAACTTCAGCGCCGATTTTCCCGTCCGTCTCCCCACTTAGCCGCCACTGTCCCTCACTGAGCTCCGAATACCAGAATTCACCCCACTGATTTGCGGGTACACCATCAACTGTTCCCATCACCGCTCTGCCCATAGGTTTTTCCATTGAGCCGTCCTCGTCCCAGATACTAAAGTACATAAGCCCATCCTCAAGGCTCAGTCTTGCACAGCAGTCTATCCATGTTTCCGGCATTTCCCCCTGTGAGCTGACCACATGCCACCAGCCGTAGTATTCTTTCGGCAGGCTGATACTCTCGCCCTCGGGCATCTCTGCGCCGTCTTTAAGGAACACCGCACTGACGCCGTCACTTACATTAAGCTTTAAAACGCCGTCTTTCAGGCTTCCGGAAAATTCGCTGCCCCCTATATTAAAGCTCAGCTCCTGCCCCTCAGCGCTCCACAGAATTTCACCGCTTTTCATTTCCATGGCTAAAACGCCTTTGCCGCCGGAGCCTAAATTTATATAAGCCTCTGAAAGGCTGAGATCCGAATAGCAGACCCCTGCAATCTCAAAGCCTGCCCCTGTATATTTTCCCGCTTCTTCAGGCACTTCACCGCAGGCGGAAAACCAGACGGTAATGCAGATGCTGAGAAACAGGGCTGAAAATATCTTAAATTTTTTCATTGAACTCACCCTGATTTCATATTCTTAATTGAATGCTATCATATTTTCACCCATTTTGCAAAGGCTTTTTGACCTGTTTCCCCTTGCGGAAAAGCCATGCATGTGGTATCATTGCTAATCTATGGAAATTTTCAGGGCAGGAGGTGAAAGGTTTTTGAGTGTTAATGTCCACTATTTTCTGGACTTTACGGTGCTTTGGCTTATTTATGTTTTAATATACTACAAGCGTTTAAAGCGTCGGGATAACTGGTATAAATTTGTGTTTACTTTAACTTATATTTACCTTTCTCTTGTGCTCTTTGTAACTCTTATGCCTTTTCAGCTCATTTTTCCGGGAAAAAACGGAATTGATTTCAACCGTGTGAATTTTATACCCTATAAAGACGTAATTTCAGGCTATTTTGGGGCAAAGCGGGAGGCGGTTTTAAATATTATCATGTTTATGCCGCTGGGTTTTCTTCTGCCCAATCTGAAAAAACGGGGGTTTTTCAAAACCCTTTTCATGGCCTTCGGCATGAGCCTTTTCATTGAAGTCAGCCAGCTTCTCTATAACTGGTCAGGCTCCCTTTACAGTCGGAGATTTGACGTAACCGACCTTATAAATAACACTCTGGGCGGTATTCTGGGCTATCTGTGTTATCTGATTTTCAGACCTCTGCTCAATAAGATAAAAATCAGCTTTAACAGCGAAAAAACTTAAAAAGCGGGCCTCGGCTTTGGCTCAGGGCGTCCCCCTCTGCCCGGCTTCAGCCCGCAGAGATATTATAAACTGCGGATAGGAAAAAACAGGGCGAAATTGCTATTGAATATTGTCTCCTGCTGTGATATAATAAAATGTACATGCGGATGTAGTTTATCGGTAGAACTTCGGCTTCCCAAGCCGGTAAGGTGGGTTCGACTCCCATCATCCGCTCCAAAAAAGAGGACTTACATTTAGTAAGTCCTCTTTTTTGGTACAGAAGTATGCCTGAGAAATCACGCAAAATCAAAGCCAGGTTATACGGCTTTGATTTTGAAAGGAAGAAGGAATGGAGCAAAGGCCAGCTTTCGCCCATGGCGGAAGCGAGACGGGCGGAATTTCTTCTGACGCCGACTCCCATCATCCGCTCCAAAAAAAGCACCCCTTGTGGGGTGCTTTTTTTGGTACAGAAGTATGCCTGAGAAATCACACAAAATCAAAGCCCGGTTATGGGGCTTTGATTTTGATATGTTTTCCGATGTTCAGTACATATTTCTTCAAAACATACTGTGCTGATTAATTGTGACTGCAAAGTACACAATCTTAAATAAATTTTTACATTTATCTTGGGCTTGTGTTGAGTAAAGTTTAAAAACTTTACTTATTACCCTTAAACCTGACTGAGATCATCGTCCTTCATGCACAGATGTACAGCACCTACTTTGAAGGTCTTGGGAAGGGCCAAGATATTAGGATTCTCGCCTACATACTTTTTCTTTGCATCCTCAAGGGCCTCCTCGAAGGTTGCTCTGGTTTTGAGTCCCATGCTTCTGGCTATGCCCGGCTCCTGAGCACCTACTATATAGATAGCGGAGGTGTTCATCTCTGCTATATGACCGCAGCTCATCATAGAAAAGCCGTGGAAGGGATGGAAAGCATTGCAGAAGCGGTACTTGCGGATGTACTCCTCATTGGTGGCAAAATACTCCCCGTAGCGGTTCATATCTGCCAGAGTATTCATGTAGTCATGCTGGAACATATTATAAAGTTCCCGCAGATAGGGCCAGCGCTCATCATGGAAGTAGCCGTTGCAGATAGATGAGCAGATTATTACACAGTGGTCGCTCATTACCCTCTTGTGACGAATTACCTGAGCAGACAGCGCCTGCATCATCTGGATGGGATTGGTGCCCATGCCGTTGCCGTAGTGGAAGTCCTGAGGCATACCGAATACCATAACGTCATACTTTTTCTCGGCAAAGGGAACATAGGTGCGCTTGTTTGCAATTTTCCAGCTCTCAGGCTGCATAACCTTGCCGTAACCGGAAAAAATAGCTATCTGGCGGGAATAGGTGTCCAGAACCGCATCGCAGCAGAAGAAAGGATGACCCATTTTCTCTTCCATGTGCATTGATATTTCGTCAAATTTGGTGCGCATCATGGAGTGGCCGGAGACCGGAGTGAAGTCGGGTCGATGCATAACGTCGGGCACATGGTGACTTGCAATGCTTCTCCAGTGGGTTATTCCTGTGGCACTGTGCTTGTAACCGCCGGAGTAGCCGCCGTAGGGATTGCCTTGGCAATGGCCGATAAGTATGGGAATGTCGCAGTCGAAAACATATTTATTCATAAGCACCGGGTCGCCTCTGTGGGTGGTACCAAGGTCTACCATGTGCTCAGAGTCCTCGCTGTCGTGGCTGGTAATCTGATTTGTCCAGTAGAACTCATTAAAGAGTTCCTCACCTAAAATCTGCTTCATCTCAGCCACAGTGGCTCTGGGGTGCAGGCCGTTGGAGAACAGCAGCAGAACATCCTCCTTTTTTACGCCCCCTGCGTAAAGCTCATCAAGACATGCTCTGATAGCCACCTTTCTGTGGGAGCTTGGCTGACAGCCACCCTTTACAATGTCGGGGATAACAAATACCACAGTCTTTCCGGGAGCAGCCAGCTCCTTTAGGGGCTGCATACCCATAGGATGACGTATGCTATCTAAAGTAGCATTATACAGCGTATCCCAGTCCTGAGGCAGACATGGGGGATCAGGGACAGTCTCACCGGGGATAAATACATCTGTGCTGTCGGGCAGATTTGCGGACATCAAGCCGCTTCCGTACTCAAAATCTAATTTCATTTTATTTATTCTCCTTATTTGCCAAGATACAGGCGGATTATCTCAAGGTATTCCTCTGGATAAAAGCCTATTTCACCATTAAAACGGGTCAGTGCTATAAGGCCTCCGTCTATTTCGGGGATAGAGGCAAGCATCTCTGCGTTATCCGCTTTCAGGCCGCCGCCGTAGACTATATCCAAGCCTCCGGTAACTTCCTTTACGAAGCGGGCTATCTTAGTTATGTACTCCTTATCTGCGGGAGTCTTTCCCGGGCCTATGGACCAGATAGGCTCATAGCCGATGACTACCTTGCTTGTGTCCACACCCTCAAGGCCTATTCTAAGCTGCCGGGACAGAACATCCTGCCAGTTTTCCAGCTCCTCTTCCTTTTCCCCAATACAGTAGAGAACCTTCATACCGTTTTCGGTGGCAAGGCGAATCTCCTTATTGAGAAGGCGGTTTACGGCTCCGGTGTCGGTAACGCCGGCCTCGGAGATAATACCCATCTTGTCGTTTCTCTCCTCACAATGGCCGATTATTGTGGCATTAACACCCATTGCTTTCATGGCGGATACGGGACGGTTGGTAGTAAAGGCTCCGAAATTTCCGCCCACAGAGGTATTCATACGGTAGACACTCTGGCAGCCCAGCTCTACAGGGCTGCCCTTTTTAAGTGCGGCTGCGGCAGACAGCAGATGTGCCTCCGGGAAAAACTGTACAAATTCCACCTGAGAACTGTCATAATGGCTCAAACCGTCCTGAGTCTGGCTGACAATGGATCTGCCCCAGTCCTGGATTGGGGCAAGCCTGTTAACTCCACCGTACTCCGGGGGTACATCAAATCTTTTCAAATTCAAATACAGGTGCTTCATTTTATTCTACCTCAATACATTTTAAAGTCACAGTATACAGGCAAATTTTCACCGATAAGGGGTGTAACATAGTTGAAAAATTCATCATGTATTTTGCCTCTGTCTATCCATTCAACCGGAAAAATCTTTTCAACATTTGCAACATCGGACAGCTTTGCAGGGAACATTTCACTTTTATATCTGCCTCTCCTGTCTGCCCTTATTGCCACCATAACTCCGCTGAGACCGGAGTTTGCGTAATCAAAAGCACTTCTGCCCACTCGGTAAGCCTCTTCTATATCAATTTGGGAGCGGTACGGTATACTTGTCCGCCCCAGAAGTCCGGGTTTTTCAGAGCGTGATTTGATGTTAAGCTCAGTCATAATCTGCTTGCTTATGTACTCCGCTGTCCCGCCGGCAACGCTGTGGCCAAACCCATCGACTATTCCGGTATCTGCCAGCATTTTTCCGTTGGGCCCTTTCAGCCCTTCGCTGACAGTTACCAAAAGGCCCTTTCCTTTTGCGTACATATTCTCTATATCCTCAAGCATCTTATCCATATCCACGGGCTGCTCCGGGAGATAGACAAGCTGATTGCAGCCTGTAAGTCTGGAAGCCATTGCACCGGCGGCTGTAATCCATCCGGCATTTCTGCCCATAAGCTCCATTACAACTACATGTATAGGCAGTGCCGCAGCATCCAACGCAAGCTCAGCCGAGGAAATGGCAGCATATCTTGCCGCACTTCCGTAGCCCGGAGAGTGGTCGGTAATATCAAGGTCGTTGTCAATTGTTTTCGGAATACCAACAACCCGTATATCCAAACCCTCCTTCAGTGAAATCAGGTTTATTTTGTTGCAGGTATCCATGGAGTCATTTCCGCCGTTATAGAAGAAAGCTTTTATGTCATTCTTTTTCAGACACTCCATAACCGCTGGGTAATCTTCTTCCGTCAGCTTTCTCCGGCAGGAGCCAATAGCTGATGCAGGTGTATTCATAAGCCGCTCAATCATGCTGTCAGAAACGTTGCTCAGCTCAATTAAATCGTTTTTTAAAATTCCTTCGGCACCGTATCGGGCCGCAAAAATTTTGTTTACCTGCCCGGACTCTTTTGCTGCCTGTATAAGTCCGCATAGTGAACTGTTAATAACCGCAGTTGGCCCCCCGCCGTGGGCCACTAAAATATTATAGGACATATATCATTCCTCACATACCGGCCTTACGGTATCTCTCTGCCATTTCTTCCAGAGATACATCCTCAACCAGAGGAGCTTTGCCCACACTGTCAAAGTCTACAATAAGAGTACCTACACTCTCTTTAACTCCTCTTTCCACACAATCCATGACTTTCGCCACACCGTTAGTTGATATTTTGCCGTACATGACCGCATCCATAACAGGCGTCAGGAATTCTCTCGGATCAAAAGCTTGGGGCTTTGCTTCCAGAAGCTGATAAATTTCGCTGATACTCTCATCGCTGCGAAGCTGAGGATTGTTGTAAAACAGCTCTCTCAGGTTTCTGGTTACCGCCAGCCGTATGTCCGTATCCACATTTATCTTTGATATTCCAAGCTTGGAAACTTCTACAAGCTGCTGCTTGGGGATACCGTAAGCATTTTCGATTTTTCCGCCCAGACCGTTGATTTCATCCACGATATACTGAGGGACAGTAGACGAACCGTGGCTTACAAGAGCGCAGAACAGCCCTTCATGGCGCAGACACTCTTTGGTTGCAATCGCAATTTCTTTACGGATATTTGCGTTTTTGCCCTTATTTGCCCCGTGTTTTGTGCCGTAACTTATAGCCAAGGCGTCAACGCCGGTCTGCTTTACAAAGTCAACTGCATCTATGGGATTGGTATAGCTTGAGTTTTCTGAAAACACATGGTCCTCCACGCCTGCAAGCACGCCCAGTTCTCCCTCTACCGTAACCCCTTTACTATGTGCGTATTTTACCACCTCTCTGGTAAGCTCCACATTTTCAGCAAAGGGCAACGCAGAACCGTCAATCATAACGCTTGTGTATCCCCCTTCAATGGCCGCCACACATGACTCAAATGTTTTACCATGGTCAAGGTGCAGAGCAATGGGGATAGGACTGTTTTCTGCAAACTGTTTTACAGCCCTTGCAATATTATTTGCCCCGATTTTCTTATCTTCCAGAGTTCCATTCATAAAGTCTTTCCTGCCGCCCATAAATGCGTTTGCCAAATCAGCACCTTGGATTATAGCCGCGGCACGGAACATTTCATGGGTTTCAATTACTGCCTTGGCCTGAGCCACAGCGTTTACATTGAATGCGCCCTGTGCAAAATTGTATTTCTCTGTTGCCTCCAAAATTGCTCTCATTGGAACAAGAGACATATCTTTCACTCCTTCATATACAGCAGCGGGAACCGAAGGGCTCGGACTGCTGACGCATATTATAAACC
>JAHHRS010000070.1 GCA_020025675.1 Oscillospiraceae bacterium | reverse complement strand
AAAACGGCTTTATTATAATCTGCTGATTTGAAGTTAAAACAGAGCGGCTTTATAAAGCCGCTCTGTTTGTAACTTAAAGGGATTATTTTACTTTTCCAATTCCTTCAAGGCGGCAAGAACGACCTCGGGTATTGCGGGAACTCTGGTTATTCTGGCGCCGGTGGCATTATAGATAGCGTTCAAAATTGCAGGGTGAGGAGCATCCAAAGGAGCCTCGCCGCAGCCGGCTGCACCGTAAGGGCCGTAAGGTCTGGGAGTCTCAACATAATGCACCTCAAGTGCATCGGGAACATCCTTAATATAGGGAATTCCGCACTTGAGAAGGCTGGTATGCTTGCTCAGATCCTCAAAGTTTTCGCTGAGTGCAAGGCCTATGCCCTGTGCAAGACCGCCGTAGAAGTTACCGTCAACAAGAAGCTTATTCATAATAGTACCCACATCTGCAACGCAGGTGAACTTCTCAACCTGTACCTTACCTGTCTGAGTATCAACCTTGACCTCAGGCAGGAAGATTGTATACATGTAGACGGAGAACGGCTCGCCCTGAGCAGTGGCCTGATCGATACCGGCGGAGCAGGATGTGGCAACCCACTGACCCTGAACCTTGGTTTCTATGCCTTCGGCTACCATTTCATCATAAGTTCTGTATGTTCCGTCCTCCCTGCGCATGGCGGCAAGCAGGTTTTCAGCCGCAAGTCTGCATGCATTACCGCTCATTACCTGACTTCTTGAGCCGCCGGCAGGGCCTGCGTTAGGCGTAAGCTTTGTATCGTTCATCACAAGATGTATCATGTCGGGAGTAATTCCTGCCTGACGGAGTGTTTCATGGGCAGAAACAAGAACGCCCATATCAGCGCCCTGTCCGTGATCCTCCCATGCGCAGTACATGGTAACTGTTCCGTCCGGGTTCAGCTCTGCGTAAGCCTGTGAAGAGTCAACTCCGTCAAGGCCGCAGGCGTAAACACCGGAGGAAACGCCGATACCGTATTTATATCTGCCGTCAGAGGCGGCATTCTTTTCCGCCACCCTCTTTTTGCCTTCCTCATAGAGAGGTCTTGCCTTTTTATACATTTCCTCAAGGCAGTAAACATCGGGTTTGCCGCCGGTTGGAATGGTGGAGCCTTCGGACTCCTTATAGCAGTTAAGCTCTCTTATATCAAAGGGGTCCATGCCCATCTTTGCAGCAAGACAGTCAATGGCAATTTCAGAGCCCATGTAGGACTGTGGCGAACCGTAGGCACGGAAGGCAGATCCCCATGCATGGTTTGTAAAGACGGTGACTGACTTATTTCTGATGGTGGGTATATCATAGCCTGCACCGGTAAACTGGCTCAGACGGTGGGTCAGCAGATCGCCGAACTCTGAATAGGGGCCGTGGTCAACAACGTTATCGCCCCAAAGACCCAGAAGCTTGCCCTTTTCGTCTGCCGCAAGCTTAATGTGCATAAATGCAGGTGAACGCTTACCGGTATATGTAATATTCTGGAACTGGTTAAAGACAAGAGAGACAGGCCGGCCTGTAATCTTGGCGGCAACGCCCAGAATAGCCTCGTTTGTGGGTGAGAACTTATATCCGAAAGTTCCGCCTGCATGGTTCTGAACCAGACGGAGCTTCTCCATGGGAACGCCGATACCGTCGGCTATCATGGGCATATGCAGGTGGATACCGATAGACTTGGAGTGTATGGTCAGCATACCGTCCTCATCATAATAGGCATAGCCGCAGTCAGGCTCCAGATGAAGGTGAGGCTGACGGGAGCAGTAGCTCTCAATTTCAACCACATTGGGAGCTGAGTCAAAGTCAAAGTCAGGTCCCTTTATGCAGTTTGTCTCATAGTAGCAGTTAGGTGTGCCGGGGTGGATTTGGATAGCGTCATCAGCCATTGCGTCTATGGCGTTCATGTATGCGGGCAGCTCCTCAATATCCACTACCACCTTATCGGCGGCGGCTCTTGCGTGCTCCTCTGTATCGGCGGCCACTATTGCAATAGCATCGCCGAACTGGAATATCTTCTCATCGCAGAGAACAGGACGATCCCAGCCGTCGCACTTATTGTTAAGAGGCAGCATGACAAGGCCGTTTATACGGTTTTTACCGCCGGAGGCCACAACGTCTTTAGCGGTGATTATCTTAAATACACCGGGCATCTTCTCCGCTTCCTCGGTATGAACGGCCAGAATGTTGGCATGGGAAACCTTGGCCTGCACCAGAGCAAGACGCAGAGTGTCAGAGGGCATCTTTAGAGCGTCATCAGCGCCGAAGTCCCATGTTCCTGTGACTTTCTGAGCGGCAGAGGGTCTTATATACTTTGTGCCCTTAATGGAATCTCCCGTGGGCTTAAAGATAAGGTCCTCCTTGCTGATTTCCCCTCTCATTACCCTTGCAGCGTCCATAACGGCGTCAACAATGGGCTTATAACCGGTGCAGCGGCACAGGTTGCGGGTCTTATTAAACCAGTCTCTGACCTCTTCTCTGGTGGGGTTTGGATTTTCGTCAAGCAGAGCCTTGGCGGAAATTATAAAGCCGGGAGAGCAGAAGCCGCACTGGGCTGCGCCGTGGGCCATCCATGCAACCTGAAGGGGGTGCATATCGCTGAGAGTGCCCACGCCCTCAATAGTGGTTATCTCTGCGTTTTCTCTCATCCTGCTGACCTTGGTAATGCAGGCCCTTGTAACTTTGCCGTCAACTATAACGTTGCACGCACCGCAATGGCCCTGTCCGCAGCCTATTTTGCAGCCGGTCAGAAGCAGGTACTCACGCAGTACCTTTGCCAAGGTCTCGTCGCCTTCCAGAACAAGATGTCTCTCGACGCCGTTAATGATAAAAGTTTTTTTAATCATTGCTCTACCTCCTGATAAAATATTTATATTCAGTTTAATTTAGTGCCGGTGTATCTGCTTATCTGCGCCGTGGCCTGTAAGATCCTCCACACGCTGTATACCTCTGGCGGAGAGAAAAACCATTTCCGCCATACTGCCGTCCATATGTTCGGCTCTGAGCCTGAGGAAATTTGCGTTTTCGTAATAATCAATAGGAAGCTCTCTTGTAAAGACCTGTCCTGTCTTTTCGTCCTTTACCTGAAGGGTAACAGTGCTTGCAGTAATTTCAAATATTTCTTCCATTTTATTCCTCTTTCAGGGGAAACACTCCCCGTTTTTCCGCTTTTCATATTATTATAGTATAACTTTTCTGCAAGCGGGGTCAAGTATCAAGGATAAACAACTCGGAGAAAAAGCCTGATACTTTTTGGTTATTTTGCGGAATTGCTTTTTAAACTTTCCTGTTAGGAAAATGCAAAATTGTGCAAATTGACATATAAAGTATCAGGCTTAAAGCATTCTTTAGTTGTAGATTGCGCTAAATCGTTAAAGTTATTCATAAACAGGCATAGGCAGTTTGCGGGGTAAAATCACTTTTCCGAAGCAGATTAAACTTCTGCCGGACTCACGGTCGATATATATATTGGCGTCCTCACGTTTGGGGTTTGCCGACAGCAGGCACACATTTCCCGCATAGTCAACGCAGAACTGCTTGCAATAAACATCTCCGTCAAGGAAGAATATGCCCACATCAAGGTCTTTAAGACTCATATCACGCTGTACATACACAAGGCTTCCGTCTTTTATATAGGGCTCCATTGAGTCTCCTGAAATGTCTATGCAGAAATCGGCGCCGGGCGGCGTATCAATATCCTTGGGGATAAGCTCAAAATCCTCACCCTCTATGGGGGCGGCATATCCGGCGGCGGCGGCTGTGCGGTAATGACGGATATAGTCTATCCTCGGTTTTTGCTCCTCCGCCTTCATATCCTCACGGCTGAGAAGATAGCTTCCGTAACGGCACAGCTCCTCCTGTCCCTGAGGATTGAGACCGTCGTATATATCGTCAATGGGTCGGCGGATAAAAGGAACTGTCAGTGGCTTTTCCTGAGAGCTTAGTCCCATAAGGTACTCCGGAGTAGTACCAAGCTCGTTTGCCAGTATTTCAACATCCTCGAGCTTCAGCTTTGTACCGACTTTCTTCACGTCTCTAAGGTAATATGGTGACCGGCCCAGACAGCGGCAGAGCGACGTTTTGCTCTTTCCCGTCTTTTTTACTAGAGCCTCCAACCTTGAAAAATCTATATTTCCCATAGTATTTCTCCTTTTACGGTCTACGTCCTGATTTTTCTCAATTCTCAGCTTTTTGAGATATAGTGCAATTTATTTCTCAATTATTTGAGCACTATCTATTGATTTACCCATAATCATGGTGTATAATCCAAGCACAAGTGGACAAAGAGTTCAGCATTTAACTTGTATTTCTATGATATTTTGTCACAATAATCATTAATTCGACAAGTTTCGTTCTTTTATACTATTATATACTTGTTAAACTCTTTGTCAAGTATACTCTCATAATTTTGAGATATTTTTGAAAGAGGGAGATATTATGACATGCAAGCATTACATGAACTGCCGCCACTACTGTGTTGTGACCGATAGCTGCGATTACATACTCAACACCGGTCGGCGCCGTCCCTGCAAGGCGGCTCAGTGTCCCGGCTACCAAATCCAAGAGCTGCGCCGTGTTACCGGACTCTTTCTGCCGAATTCCATTATCTTTGACAGAAATACGGGAGCAGTCAGGGGGCGGGTACATGTTTGAGAGTATAAGCGAGCCGCCCCTTCTGTGCCCTCAGTGTGGGGAGGACATGGGAGAATACGCTTACGAGACGGAGCAGAACTTCTTCATATGTGAAGAATGCTTTAGGGACTGGGCACAGGACTATCTCAAAACCAACCCCAGAGAATGTGCCGACGCTCTGGGTGTTCCCAGCTACTTTCTGTTCTGATGGCGCTTTCTAGTTTCAATGTCTACCACAGCTATCTGGAATGTCTTGAGCCTCTGTGTGATGCGGAGAGAGGCCGGCTCTTTACCGCCCTTCTGGAATACAGCATCTCAGGCACCACTCATGCGCTGAGAGGAAACGAACGTTTTGTGTTCCCCTTTATGCGCAGTCAGATAGACAGAGACAAGGCGGCATATGAGGAAAAATGTGCCGTTTTATCTAAAAACGGCAAGAAAGGCGCACTGGCTAAAATTAAGGCCGATGAGATTAGAGCGGTGGAAAATCTCATGGCTGAGTGTGTGCCCTGTTTAAAAGATATAGAAAATTATTGTAAGGAAATGGGCCTGCATGTAAAACCGGAGTCATTTTTTAATTACTATCAGGTGGCAAACTGGACAGACGGCTGTGGAAAGAAGGTAATAAATTGGAAGCAAAAACTTCTTACATGGGAAAATAACGGCTTAAACAAGACCGAAGAAAAGGAAAAACCGGATGAAAAAGAGTCCGGTATAAGCTTATCTGATTTAGAAGAACTAAAGAGAGGAATGAAATTAATATGAGACATATCTACGACTGCCCCCACAATTCAGGTGTTGAATGTACCACAAAGCCCTGCCATGAGCGCTGTTTTAACTGCGGCTATAACCCGATAGAGGAGGCACGCCGACGGGGTTATATTCAGGCCGGCGGCATGAAGGCCGACTCTGACGGACTTCAGAGACTGCATATAAAAACAGATGCAGCGGTGAGGATATAATCTATAATGTATAAGCTGAACGGTCGCACAGGCGGCCGTTTTTTATTTTCTACTTCAGTCATACTTTCGGGATTTTGCAGAGTTCTGCCTATCTTTCTTCTGCGCTTCAATTTTTTTCACTGTAATGTCTTGACTGAGCATGGGGGGCTGTGCTTTACTATATAATATGGTAAGTGTAAGAAATTTTCAGATAAAGGCATGGCCTTTGGAAAGTGTTATTTAAAATGGATAAGGATAAGCGGGAAAAACCGTACATTCAGGACAGAGAATCCGTGGAACGACGAAACCGGTTTGAGTCGGAACGTAAGCAGCGGCGTGAACGTGAAAAACAGCAGCGGAAAGAAAGGATAATCAGGAATGAGAAAAAAATTCTTAAAATCTCCTTTTTTGCCGGCCTATTATTTGCTGTGGCTGAGCTTATTTTTGCCCTTTACAGTCATTCTCAGTCATCCCTTATGGACGCTGTGTATGACTCAACGGAGCTGATCTTCATTGCGCTGATTTTGTTTTTGACCCCTCTTTTCCATATGCCCATATCGGAAAAATATCCATATGGTTTTTATCAGGTGGAGTCAATCTTCCTTATTATAAAGGGATTTATGATGGTTGCGGTCACCTTCGGCGTTGCCCTTGATGTTGTACAGACTGCTTTTTCAGGCGGTAATATAGTTGACGGCGAAATGGTTTCCGCCTTCCAGCTGATACTGGGTTTAGGCTGCGTTGTGGTTTACATAATTATGCGTCATTTTAATAAGCACCTGAATTCTCCCACTGTTGATGCGGAAATTTTGGGCTGGAGATTGGACGTGTGGTATTCTCTCGGCATGTCAATTGCCTTCTTCGGCTCAACATTTCTGGTAAAAACCCCTCTTGCTCCCCTATCCCCCTACTTTGACCCCTTAGTTGCAGTGATTATTATAGTGGGGATGCTGCCTGAGACGGTGAAAATGCTGTGGAGCGCAATTCGGGACGTGTTTCTGGTGTCGCCGGAGGAAAGCCTCGAAAATATCAAGGAGATTTCCGGCGGGATTTTGGAAAAGTACAGTTTAAAGCCTGTGTTTTATGATGTGCTTCGCACCGGTAGGCACCTTTGGGTGTCTGTGTATGTGAGCGTTGACAGCGAGCTTCTCAGGGTGGAATGCTTTAAGCAAGCTCAGGACGAGGTAAAAAGCGCCGTTAGAGAGCAGTATGATGACTGCAGCTGTGAGCTGATTTTAAGGCCCTGACGAAAAGACATCCCATGAAAATCGGGGATGTCTTTTTTATGACCTTGGAAATTTCATCTTGTTGTCTTTCAGGCCATGTGTTATAATTAAAAAATCTGAAACCTGTCAGGTTTATAGAAAGAAAAAAATTTTAAGAACTTGGAGGAGCCGCCGTGGAACGTTTCAAAAAAATTTACAGTCAAGGCGTAATTGATATAATGGAAATCTGGGTGGACACAAAGACAGGTGTAAATTATGTGTTTCACAAAAACGGAAATTCAGCAGGCTTTACGCCGCTGATTGATAAGGACGGAAAGCCGGTAGTAACAGAGTAAATTCAGTTTTATAAACATAAGGGAGAGCAGCGGAATTATAATCTG
>JAHHRS010000007.1 GCA_020025675.1 Oscillospiraceae bacterium | reverse complement strand
TTGCTTTAATTGGATTTGGCGGGTATTTTGCTTGTTATATAAATTTAACTAAGTATTTTGCTTTTAATTTGCAATGATATATATTTTTTCTTGCTTTTTATGTTCTTTTTCCTTAACTAAATTAAATTATCTTTTTACTGTATGTATTTTTTGATAACTGCATTCCCGTGTACTATTATTGACATTTTTTAATTTAAAGTATATCATAATTTTATTATTCTTTTAAAGGTCGGGTGGGATAATGAAAAAAAGCTCTTTGGTGGTTAATGAGACAAAAAAGTGCATTGGTATTATTTTTTCAACGCTGTTATACTGCTTTGGCATAAATGCATTTCTTGTTCCTCATAATATTTACTGCGGTGGATTTATGGGTTATTGTCAAGTTTTAAGAACCTTGATTGTAGATTTTTTTGATATTAATCCTACCTTTGATATAGCCTCTATTATATATTATTGCATCAATGTTCCGATTTTAATATTTGCATGGTTTAAAATCAGTCATGGCTATCTGCTTAGAACTATTTTGTGCCTGACGGTTATGACTCCTGCGCTGGCTCTTATCCCTACTAAGGCACTGCTTCCTGATGACAGGCTTGCTTCGTGCCTTATAGGCGGTATCCTTTCAGGTGCCGGTGCAGGCTTCTACCTTCGCATGGGTGCCTCAGGGGGCGGAGCTGACGTTATAGGTCTTATTTTAATTAGGGGCAACAAGGGAAAGAGTATAGGCGGATTTAACCTTATGGTTAATATGGTTCTTTATCTGGGCTGCATTTTCTTTTTCGACATTGGAGTTCTTATTTATTCGGTTATTTTCTCCGTTTTCTTCTCTATATTTATGGATAAAGTCTATACCCAAAATATTAATGAGGAAGTAAAGATAATAACACGCCTGCCGGGTGATCAGATCGGTAAGGCTATTATGGAAGAAATGGGCAG
Source organism: Oscillospiraceae bacterium (assembly GCA_020025675.1). Taxonomy (GTDB): domain Bacteria; phylum Bacillota; class Clostridia; order Oscillospirales; family Oscillospiraceae; genus Limivicinus. The sequence continues at coordinate 54,237 of JAHHRS010000007.1, read as the reverse complement.
GGGTGTAACCATCATTAACAGCAAGGGTGCCTATACTAACGGTGAAAGCCGTATTTTGTATGTTGTTCTTTCAAAATATGAAATTCAATATTTACGCACGATTGTAAAAGAATACGATCCTAACGCTTTCGTTGTGGAAAGCGGCTCCGTAAATGTTTACGGGAATTATCTTAAAAAGCTTATTTAATATGTTTTTCAGCAAAAATGTTGAAAAAAGGCCAACGACTCATAAAATTGAGCCGTTGGCTTTTGTTTTATTTAATAGCTTACTAACTTTAGGCAAAAGTTATCAACATCCGCATTTTGTGAAGCAATAGGTGTTGTATATACAGAAGGTAAATTAAACAGCAGTGCCGTAATTCTTCTTTACAAACGCTCTTGCCTCTCTGTCAGCTTCTATAACTACGTCTATATCATCGGCAGGACCGTCAAAATGGTCAACCGCATCCTGCACACAGTCATAAATGCGATTATAACCAAGCTCTCCTCGGAGAAACATGTGTACAGCCACTTCATTTGCCGCAGACATGACACAAGGTTTTATACCGCCTGCGTTGGCACATTCAACAGCAAGGCGCAGGCAGGGCATATTTTCAAAATCAGGGGCTTCAAAACTCAGGTCTTTAAGTGCTGCAAAATCAAGATGCTGGGAACGGCTGGCTACACGCCGGGGATAGGTGAGGGCGTACTGAATCGGGAGACGCATGTCGGGACAGCCAAGCTGAGCTATAACAGTTCCGTCAACAAGCTCTACCATGGAGTGAATAACGCTCTGGGGGTGAATAACTATTTGAATATCCTGCGGCTTTACGCCGAAAAGGTGCATAGCCTCTATAAATTCAAGCCCCTTATTCATCATAGTTGCAGAGTCAATGGAAATTTTTGCACCCATACTCCATGTGGGATGCTTTAAGGCATCGGCGGGAGTAATGTTTTCAAGTGTCTCGCGTTTTTTCCCTCTGAAAGGGCCGCCGGAACCGGTAAGCAGAATTTTATTTAGCTGTTCTTTACCTCTTCCCTCAAGGCACTGGAATATTGCAGAATGCTCAGAGTCAACAGGCAGAAGCTGGGCTCCATATTCTGCAACTTTTTTCATCATTATTTCGCCGGAGCAGACAAGGGTTTCTTTGTTTGCAAATGCTATGCGCTTTTTCTTCTCTATTGCGGCAAGAGTGGGCTTTAAGCCCACGGAGCCTGATACTGCTGTCACAAGACAGTCTGCACTGTCCATGGCAGCGGCCTCGATAAGAGCCTCATCGCCCCAGCCTATTTTAACATCCATATCGGAAAGGACAACACGAAGTTCTTTTGCTGCTTTCTCGCTGCCCATTGCTATAAATTCAGGTTTAAATTTTCTGGCTTGCTGTGAGATAAGCTCTACCTGCGAATTGGCGGAAAGAGAAACTACCTTTATTCCAAGATTTTCGGCTACATCCAAAGTCTGCCGGCCTATTGAGCCGGTACTGCCGATAACTGAAATTTTATAATCCATATTTATTCTCCTTTTTTCTATCTTAGAAAGGAATTTGTCCACTGAATTATATCATGTGCCATTTGCTTATACAACACCATGGGAATTATACTTTTTAAACTTCCGTAAATAAAATCCAAAGAACAGTCAGGTTTGACGGATGTGAAATGAGGAAGCGCCTTCATTAAAAAGTCTTATAATAAGGTCTGCCATATATTCGGCACTTTGCTGACATCCTGAGTTTAACCACTTGTGCAGAAGTCCCACACTTCCCATAGCCCCATAAAGGTACAGCTCATCAGCCAGTTCCGCGCTTATGTCACAGCGGGATGTCCAGGTACTTACAAAACGGCTTTCAATAAGCCTGAGACAGCGCATAACAAAACCGCTGTTTGAAAGATCAGAGGTGAAAATCAGGCATATATCAGACTCACTCTGTATGAAAGAGAGAATATGGGGCAGAATTTTTCTAAGTTCTGCTTCACCGGAGGCAAGAGATTCGTTTATTATATCCACTATATTTTCCAAAAGTTCATTTTCAAGACTTTCCATTAGGTCGGTAGGGTCCTTATAGTGAGAGTAGAAAGTAGCCCTGTTTATACCGGCTTTGGCACATATATCTGTTACCGTTACTTTTGCCAATGCTTTTTCCTTCAGAAGGGAAGTAAAGCCGTTTCGTATCATCATCTTTGTGTATCGAACACGGGCGTCAGTTTTCTTTTCGTTCATAAAATCACCTAATTTGTAAATTTTTTACGAATATCCAACATGTAGGGCAGAAAGTGTTTAGAAGTTTACACTTTTAAATAATCTGTTTGTTGTAAACAACATAGTGAAAGTATATTATAAAACTGAAAATAAATCAACATCATGTTGCTGAAAGTGAGCAGTTTATGGACAGACTGACAAAGTGGATAACAGAACAGGCAAAGCTAATTGTAATAGTGTTCGTAGTTTTAAGCCTTATTTGTTTAGGCTTGTTTTTTACCGTCAAGGTTAATTATGATATGACCCAATACCTGCCTGAGGATGCACAGTCCACGGTAGCGTTAAAGCTTATGTCTGAGGAATTCTCCTCATCCGTACCTAATGCAAGGGTTATGATGCCTGACCTGACCATAACAGAGGCGGCTCAGGTAAAGGAAAAAATTGCCGCTGCGCCGGGAGTTACTGAGGTTATGTGGCTCGATGACATGGCAGATCTTAAGACTCCGGAAGAAATGCTGGATCAATCTTTGCTTAACCAGTATTACAAGGACTCTGTCGCCGCTTATGACGTGGTTATAGCGCCTGAGATGGAAGTAAAGGCTACGAATGCAATATATGAGATAATCGGTGAAGATGGAGGCATAAGCGGGATGGCAGCAAATATTGCCTACTCTCGTAATCAAATTTTAACCGAAGTTATAGGTGCCGCCTCCATTCTTTTGCCGGTTATAATAATAGTGCTGCTTCTTACTACAAACTCGTGGATATCACCTATTCTTTTTTTATCTGCCATAGGTGTTGCAGTAATAATAAATATGGGAACTAACGTGGTATTCGGAAGTATTTCATATGTTACCCAGTCTGTAAGCCCTATACTGCAGCTTGCGGTGTCTCTGGACTATGCAATATTTCTTTTGAGCAGCTTTGAACGCTTTAGAAAAACGGAGACGGACGTAAAAATTGCAATGCAGCTGGCAATAAAAGAATCCTTCGTATCAATTGCAGCCTCAGCAGCTACAACGGTTCTGGGATTTTTAGCTCTGGTATTCATGCGCTTCGGTATAGGCAGCGACTTAGGCATGAACCTTGTAAAGGGCGTAGCACTAAGTTATGTATCAGCCGTTGTATTCCTGCCGGCTCTTGCTCTTTGCTGTGTAAATCTTCTGGATAAGACCACACATAAACGTATAATACCGGAAATAAAAAAGCTTGGTAATGTATTTATAAAGATAAGAATTCCGGCGCTGATTTTGGTGGCGCTTCTGGTAATACCCTGTTTTATGGCTCAGAGCCGTTCCGATTTCATCTACGGAAACGGAACTCCAGCGCCTGACAGCCGTTACGGAAGGGATACTGCGAAAATAAATGAGCTGTTTGGAGAGAATACCCAAATTGTGCTGCTGGTGCCTAAAGGCGATATAGGCAGAGAGGCACAGATGTGCTCCAAATTACAGGAGATACCCCATGTTACTGCTGTACTGTCTTACGCAAGTACGGTTGGCAGCAGCATACCTACGGAATTTCTCAGCAATGATATAGTTAAAAACTTCTATTCCGAAAATTACTCAAGAATTATTATAAATTCCGATACAGGAGAAGAGGGCGGACACGCTTTTCAGGTTGTGGAAAATGTGAGAAATACGGCTTCGGAATATTATGAGGAAAATTATTCATGTGGTATGAGTGCAAATCTTTATGACATGAAGTATGTGGTTCGGGGAGACACGGGAATTGTAAACGGTCTTGCCATTGCCTTTATACTCCTGACACTGCTCATCTCTTTCCGATCTCTCACTTTGCCTGTAATACTGATATTTGTCATAGAGTCTGCAATATGGATAAACCTTTCAACTCCTTACTTCACAAATACTCCTCTTGTATATTTGGGATATTTGGTAATAAATACCGTACAGCTTGGAGCTACCATTGACTACGCAATACTGTTAACTGACGGTTATTTGGTGCGCAGACGGAGCATGTACAGTACAGATGCCGTAAAAGGCACCATAAATGACAACATAATTTCCATTTTAACCAGCGGCCTTATTCTCTCAGCGGCAGGACTGAGTTTAAAAATGACTTCGTCCATGGAGATTGTAAAAGAACTGGGTCTTTTACTTTTCAGAGGTACTCTTTTATCAATGGCGTTGGTGCTTCTGGCGCTGCCTGCACTTTTAATCTTGTTTGACGCTGTTACGGCAAAACTCACAAAATTCCCGTTTCTCATAAAAGAGCGGGAGAAAAAAATTAAAAAAGACGGAAAATCCGGGGAGGCTTAAACAATATGAAAAAAATTATTTCTCTTTTAATTGTGTCGCTTTTAGCGTTCTCAATTTTTCCGGCTTATGCTATGGCTGACGGCGAGGCAGAGACGGAAATGCTGAAAGCAACAGGTGATAATGAATACGATTATAGAGCCGAAGAGGTAGTATATGGTGTTTTAGGCCCAGACGGAGAAACTGAAAAGTTAATTCCGGTTGTGATAATAGATGCAATGAAAGATACCGGCCTTACTTACTACGGTGACTTTAGTGAGGTGCTAAATTTAAGCGATACTAAAGAGCTTAGTGCCTCAAAGGGCTGCGTGGAGCTGGAGCTTCCAAAAGGCAGAATGTATTTCAGAGGTGAGCTTAATTCGGCACAATTGCCATGGCTTATAAGTATAGAATACTATATGGACGGTGAGAGAATTTCACCGGAAGAGCTTGGAGGCAGCAGCGGGCATCTTGAAATCAGGATAGATATAAAGAAAAACCAGAAGGCAGATACTTCGTTCTTTGATAACTATCTGGCTCAGGCTTCATTGAGCCTGAACTCCGAAAAGTGCCGGAATATAGCAGCTGAAGGGGCAACAATGGCAAATGCGGGCGCAAACAAAATGATAAACTTCATGTCTATGCCGGGAGCAGAGTCTGAATTTATTGTTTCTGCTGATGTGCAGGACTTTTCTATGGGAGGTATCAGCATAGCGGCAGTTCCAATATCTATGGCGGATATGCTCAATGATGAAAGAATGGACGAACTCACAAAGGGTTTACAGCAGTTGAGCGACGGCGTTTCCGGGCTAAATAACGGTGCATGGCAGCTTAATTCCGGAATGAGTCAGTTTTCCGACGGCTTAACCCAGCTCTCAGCGGGTTCTGAAAGCCTTAGAAGCGGCTCAGCTCAGATACTTGAGGGCATGGAAAAAATAAGCGGGATTGCAGGCGGTGTTGGCGAATTAAGCGGAGATATTGACCTTGGCAGTCTGGCACTTTTGCCCAAGGCTCTCTATGCTGCTGCCGACGGTCTTGATTCGGCGGCAGGTACTGTTGACGGAATGAAAGCCACCACAGACAATGTGATAAATCAGGTAGGAGCACCTTTGGATGGGGTTTCCTATGTTGACGAGACAGGGATAAATGCACTTTTAGAGGCAAACCCCGATAATCCCGCATTGCAGGGCCTTATAAATAACTCAAATCAGGCCCTTTCCGCCAAAGCGGGCTGGGATGCAAACCGTGAAGCCGTTATGCAGCTTTCAGCCAGTCTTCCCAATGTTTCAGAGATAATACGTACTCAGGCAACTCAGCTAAGAGCCGCCGCAGCAGCTCTTGAGGAGCTGATTAACTCAGGTGAAGCCGGAGCAAATATAAACCAAATACAGGCTCAGCTTGAGCAGCTGGCAAGTCTGGGAGACAGCTATCAGCAGTTCCATGACGGTCTTATACAGTATACCGGCGGTGTTGATTCTCTGGCAGAAGCCGGACGTTCATTGGCTGGGGGTACTCAGGCCCTTGCCGGCGGTACAAGCCAGCTTAATGACGGTACAAAAACCATACCCGATGAAGTGAACAGCATGATAAATCCGGGCGACGGAGAGGAATTTAAACCCCACAGCTTTCTGTCCGATAAAAATGAAAATGTAAGTGCAGTTCAGTTCGTTCTTACTACTCAGGGCATAGAGCGCCCTGAAATAACAGAGGCAGAAACCGATACACAGACGGAGCAAAAAGGCCTTCCGTTACTAATTGACAGATTTTGCGACCTGTTCAGGAAAAACCAAGAGTAATTAAAAAATATGTACCCATTAAATCAGAGCCCTTCGGCATAAACAAATGCCGGAGGGCTTTTATGAAGAATTTACTTGCTTTTTGGGTTAAACATGTGTATAATACGTTGGACTTTCTTGGAGGTGCAGAATGAAAATCAGAACTTTAGTTGGAGATAAGGCTTTTTACGGAAGGCTTTTTGCTGTAATGACGCCTGTTCTTATTCAAAATGTAATCACAAATTTTGTGAGTCTTTTGGATAACGTAATGGTCGGACAGGTAGGAACAGAACCTATGTCAGGCGTTGCCATAGTTAACCAACTGCTTTTTGTTTTCAATATGTGCATATTCGGCGGCCTTGCGGGCGCGGGAATTTTTACTGTTCAGTTTTACGGTAAGAGCGATAGCAAGGGAGTTCAGGACACATTCCGAATTAAAATATATATAGCTCTCGGCTCTGTTATTTTATTTCTTGCGGCCTTTACAGCCGGCGGAGAACAGCTCATAAGACTTTTTCTCCATGAAAGCGGCGGAAATCTTAATTTGGATAATACCCTTAAATACGGACATGATTATCTAAAAGTTATGCTGTGGCAGATAGTGCCGTTTGCCGTAATACAGATATATGCAAGTACTCTCCGTGAAACAGGAGAAACAATGTTACCTATGAAGGCCGGCATTGTGGCGGTGTTTGTCAACCTAATATTCAACTACATCCTGATTTTCGGTAAATTCGGAGCTCCTGCAATGGGCGTTGTAGGTGCTGCTATTGCAACGGTACTTGCAAGATTTGTAGAGTGCTTAATTGTAATTATATGGACACATAAGAATAAGGAGCGCTGCCCTTATATAGAGGGGGCATATTCGACCCTGAAAGTTCCGAGAACGCTCTTAAAGAATATAGCTGTAAAGGGAACACCTTTGCTTCTCAATGAGATATTGTGGTCTTCGGGTATGGCGGTATTGAATCAGTGCTATTCTATGCGGGGCCTTGAGGTTGTGTCGGCAGTTAATATTGCCACCACGGTTTCAGAGCTTTTCTTCTGCGCTCTCTATGCAATGGGAACTACAGTTTCTATAATGGTAGGCGCACTTTTAGGTGCGGGAGAGGTAGAACGAGCTGTGGACGAGGATAGAAAGCTTATTGCCTTCTCAGTATTTATTTGCGCTGTTATAGGGGTTGTAATGGCTTTGCTGTCCCCCTATATACCCCAGCTTTACAACACAACTGATAACGTGAAGAAGATAGCAAAGGAACTTTTAATCGTTACGGCAGTTCTCTTACCCATGTTTTCTTTCAGAAATGCCTGTTACTTTACCTTGCGTTCCGGCGGTAAGACCGTAATAACCTTTATATTCGACTGCGTCTTTGTGTGGACTGTTGGAATACCGGTTGCATTTGTGCTCTCTCGCTTCACTTCTCTCAGTATTCTTTCAATGTATATAATCGTAAACGGCCTTGATTTTATTAAGTGCTTTATAGGTTATGTACTGGTAAAAAAGAGAAAATGGGTAATAAATCTTGTAAATAATTAATATAAAAAACAGTATCAGGGAATTTAAGCCCTGATACTGTTTTTTATTATCCGAAGAAATCTTCTTTAAATTTAACTGCCGTGGGAGCAGCGGCAACTCCGCCCAAGCCTGTCTCACGGAGAGAGCCGGGCATCAGTTCACCTACTGCCTGCATAGCGTCTATGACCTCATCAACGGGGATGCGGGAAGTAATTCCTGCAAGAGCCAGTTCAGCCGCTGAAAAAGCGTTCATTGCCCCTGCCACGTTACGTTTAACGCAGGGAACTTCCACAAGCCCTGCAACCGGGTCGCATATAAGCCCCATCATGTTTTTAAGTGCTATGGCGCAGGCGTTTCCCATCTGATCTTCGTCTCCGCCGTGAAGAAATACAAGAGCGGCGGAAGCCATGGCGGCGGCACTGCCGACCTCAGCCTGACATCCGGCTTCAGCGCCGGAAATGGAAGCTCTTGTGGCAATGACCGCTCCGAAACCTGCGGTCACATAAAGAGCTTTTATAAGTTCCTCATCCGGAACATTGTATTTTTCTGCATATGGCAGCAAAACCGCGGGAATAACACCACAGGAACCGGCTGTAGGTGCCGCCACTATACAGTGCATACACGCATTACACTCACCCATCCTAAGAGCACCTGCAATGATACGGCCTATAAATTCACCGCCCATTGACTTGCCGCTCTCGTAATAGAGCCGCATTTTCTCACCGTCACCGCCGGAAAGACCGCTCCTTGATTTCTGGTGGGGGTCATATCCTTTGTCGGCCTCCCGCATAGCATCAAGCCGCAGAGCCATTCTATTCCATGACTCTTCCTCACTGATACCGCTCTCTCTTGCGGAGGAGCGCATAACAGTTTCCCAAAGAGACTCAGACTGTTCTTTGCAATAAGCGGTCAATTCTGCAACAGAATCAAAAATAGCCATTATTTTTCTACCTCCCTGTTGGAGTCAATAAAAGCGGCACTTAATATTCCGGGAGTCTGCCTTATTTTGGCAACTGTCTCCGGCTTTAATGTGTCGTCGCACTCAATAACCATGATAGCCTCGCCGCCTCTGGAGTCCCGACTCACCTGAAAGGTAGCTATATTTATGCCAAGCTCTGCGAGAGTTCTTGATACATCGGCAACGCTTCCGGGCCGGTCAGAGTTTCTTACTATTAAAGTAGGCTGTTCGGCGGTAAAACAAAGCTGCATTCCGTTAAGGTTGCGCACCTGTATTCTTCCTCCGCCGATGGAAGCACCAACCATGGAGATTACATTTCCGCTCTTGCCTTTCAGCTCAATAAGAGCGGAATTAGGGTGGGCGTTTCTAAGACTTCTCTCTCCAAAGCTAAATACAAGTCCCTGCTCCTTTGCAATATCGAAACTGCGGGGAATTCGTTCGTCGTTGGGTGCCATACCTAAAAGTCCGGCTATAATAGCGGTATCGGTACCGTGACCCCGACCGGTAGCGGCAAAGGAGCCGTGGAGATAGATTTTAGCGTTTGAGGGAGTTTCATTCAAAAGCTTTCTGGCTGCAAGGCCTATTCGGACAGCTCCTGCTGTATGGGAGCTGGAAGGACCAACCATTATAGGCCCGATCAGGTCAAAAATATCCATAAAATCAACCCCTAAATCTTTCTATGTCGGATTTATTATAAATGAAATAGGGTATTTTGACAAGAATTAATCTAAACCTGCATACGCTTCAGCATTTCTTTTCTGAGTCTGCCTATTATCCGCTTTTCAAGCCTGCTTATATAGCTTTGAGAGATGCCCATTATATCGGCCACTTCCTTTTGAGTATACTCTCTTCCGCTGGGAAGGCCGAAGCGCATAAGAATTATTTCCTTTTCCCTGCGGCTGAGGGTATCTATGGCTTCCATAAGCATTCTTTTTTCTGCGTCATCTTCCAAGGGGCGGGAGACTTCATCCTCGTCTGTACCCAGAATATCCGATAGCAGGAGTTCATTCCCGTCCCAGTCTGTATTTAGCGGCTCGTCAAAGCTTACCTCGCTGCGCTGAGAGGAGATTTTTCTCAGATACATTAGTATTTCGTTTTCTATACAGCGAGAGGCATAAGTGGCAAGCTTTATTTTTCTTCCGGGCTTAAATGTGTTTACAGCCTTTATGAGTCCGATTGTACCGATGGAAATAAGGTCTTCAATGTTTACACCGGTATTTTCAAAGCGCTTTGAAATGTATACAACAAGTCTTAAATTGTGTTCTATTAAGAGCTGTCTTGCTTCATCGTCTCCGGCGGCCAGAGATTCCAGCGCCTTTTCTTCCTCTTCCCTTTTTAAAGGCGGGGGCAGACTGTCGCTGCCCCCGATGTAAAAAACCGAAGGTGGTTCTAAGCCTAAAATTTCCATTATCTGTTCTTTTAAAAACATTATCTGCGGTTTACAAAGCATTATGTATAAGCCTCCTTAAAAGCTGATTTTTATATAAGAGCCTCAAAGCCGTCTCCCGACGCACTTTTGGATACTGCCGCCAAAAGCTCTTTGTCTTCTTTACCGTTTATGCTTAGACTTTCGGGACGAAATACCGGCAGAGTACCGGTTACGCCTATTGCTGAAAACGGAATAAGGCGCAGTTTACCTCTCAGTTCCGGTATGTTCTGGGATAATTCTATAATTTCCACCGGACTCAGCTCTTCAAAACAAGCGGTATTTTCTCCTAAAATATTTTTAAGCGCATGAGGAGACACAACCATCACCGGAGCACCGGTAAGTGGGTCTGAGAGAGAATTTCCTGTGTCTAAAAGAGCCATGAATTCGGACTCTTTGCCATTGAAACGCATTTTTACCTCTACCCGGCGTCTGTCCGTGTTTTTTGCTTTGCACCGGAATATCAATATTCCCAAGCTGTAACAAACAGTAAAGGCGCTTAACAGGAGCTTTGTTGATATTCGTTTGTATCCGCCGTTTAGACTGTCGGAAAGACCGAGAGCCCAAAGGGCTCCGCCGAAGGCGGCCGAGACAGCCAAAAATACAAAGGCACAGCGGAATGGATTTTTTTCTCCTGCAAAAGCTATTAAAGCCATTGACAGTCCAGACGCAAGCTTCATAACCGGTGAGGAGAGAAAACCCATTGAAGGTAAAAAAACCGCTACTGAGTATAAGGCTCCCAAGAGCGCTGCAAAAAAGTAGCGAAGTCTTTTAAGCTTTAGGCCGCATATCCTGCCGGCGCACAGACACAAAAGATAATCGGTGAGGAGATTTATAAAAAAGAGTGAGTCTATGTAGATGATTTCCATGAGGCTATTGTAACGCAGAGTGAACGCACAATTTGTCAATTAGGAATTGTCAAACTGCCTTGGCTGTGGTAAAATTATCTGAAACAAATTAAAAGCATATTTAAGGAGAGGGTTAAGATGGAAAGCATATATAAGCGCGTGCTTATAAAAATAAGCGGCGAGGCTCTTGCCGCCGAAAAAAGAACCGGCTTTGACTTTGATTTTGTCTCCCAAGTCTGCGAAAAGGTGAGAGACTGTGTAAATATGGGTGCTCAGGTAGGTATCGTCATTGGCGGCGGTAACTTCTGGCGTGGTGTTAAAGACGGAGCGGGCAAGGTTGAGCGTGTAAGCGCCGACCGAATGGGTATGCTTGCCACCGCCATGAACTGTCTTGCCGTGGCTGACGTGCTCAAACAGCAGGGAGTTGACGCAAGAGTTATGACTGCCGTTGACATTCAGGGAGTGGGCGAGCGTTATGATACCCGTAAGAGCATAGAGTATATGCAAAAAGGCAGTGTGGTTCTCTTTGCCGGCGGCACGGGAGCACCGTTCTTTTCCACCGATACCGCAGCCGTACTAAGAGCGGCAGAAATACACGCAGACGCTATTCTGCTGGCTAAAAATATAGACGGTGTATACAGCGACGACCCCAGAGTTAACCCTGAGGCCGTAAAATTTGACAGAATCAGCTATGATGAGGTACTCTCAAGACATCTTGCCGTTATGGATACTACGGCAACAAGTCTTGCCATGGATAACCATATTCCCGTAATAGTTTTTGCGCTGGCCGACCCGGAAAATATAAAACGGGTTCTCAGCGGAGAAAAGCTCGGAACAACTGTAATTTAACAGGTACAAAATTATATTTAACGGAGGTATTTACCATGTCTGATTACAAAGAATTTGAAAGCAGAATGAAGAAAAGCAGCGATGCCCTTGAGGAACATCTTTCAACCATTCGGGCAGGACGGGCAAACCCCTCTGTCCTTGAACAGCTGAGAGTGGATTACTACGGCGCACCCACTCCTATCCAGCAGCTTGCAACCGTTTCCTCTCCCGACCCTCGTTCACTTCTTATACAGCCTTGGGATAACTCAGTTTTAAAGGGAATTGAAAAAGCAATTATCGCATCCGATCTGGGTATTAACCCCCAGAACGACGGCAGAGCTATCCGCCTTATTTTCCCGCCCCTCACTGAAGAGCGCCGTAAAGATCTGGTAAAGCAGACTAAAAAGTACGGCGAGGAGTGCAAGGTTACTATTCGTAATATCCGCAGAGATGCTATTGATAAATTCAAGAAGCAGCAGAAGAACTCTGAGATAACAGAGGATGACTACAAGGATATTGAAAAAGAAATACAGAAGATAACCGATGATTATATAAAGTCAATTGATAAAATCACCGACGCTAAAGAAAAAGAGCTTACAGAGATATAATGGCTGCTATTTTTTCTAAAAAGAATGCGGCGGGGGAGCTTACCGGCCTCCCCCGCCATATTGCCATCATTCTCGATGGCAACGGCCGCTGGGCAAAAAAGCGGGGTCTGCCGAGAACAGCCGGACATGTGGAAGGTTCTGAAAATTTCAGACGTATAGCTACATATTGCAAGAACATCGGAGTTGAATATCTGACGGTTTATGCCTTTTCCACTGAAAACTGGAAGCGCCCTCCGGAAGAGGTGGGCGCCATTATGAAGCTTCTGGGTAAGTATCTCCATGAGGCTGTGGACACTATGGCTAAAGACCATATAAGGATGAAAATTCTTGGAGATGTGTCAGCCCTCAGTCCGGAACTCAGGAGTCTGGTGGATAAAACGGAGAAAATTTCCCAGGGCTATGATGGCTTTCAGGCAAATATCTGCCTAAACTACGGCGGCAGAGACGAGATTATAAGAGCGGCCAGCCGATGGGCACAGGATGCGGCAGAGGGAAAGGTAAGCGGAGAGCTGACAGAAGAAATCTTTTCTTCCTACCTCTATTCCGCCGGAATTCCCGATCCGGATCTTCTTATAAGACCCGGCGGAGAGCAGAGAATTTCAAATTTCCTGCTCTGGCAGTGTGCATATTCAGAGTTTTATTATACAGATACCCTTTGGCCTGACTTTACACCAAATGACCTTGATAAGGCCATAGAGGTGTACAGAAGCCGTGACAGACGTTTCGGCGGCGTTAAAAACCCATGACGGAGCTGCAGGAAGAGCTTTTTTCTCTGCGTGATGAAAAATATAAGGAATTTTTCAGCGCCCTTGTGCCTAATATAGATAAGAGGCAAATAATAGGCGTAAAAACTCCCCAGCTCAAAAAGCTTACAAAGGACTTTTACCAAAAGCCGGAGAGCAGGATATTTATGAATTCTCTGCCCCATGAGTATTACGAGGAAAATAATATTCACGGCTTTATGATTGAGCGTATAAAGGACTTTGACGAATGTATTGCTGAGACGGAAAAATATCTGCCGTATATAGATAACTGGGCAAGCTGTGACCAGTTAAGACCGCCGGTATTTAAAAAGCACAGACAGGAACTGCTGAAAAAAATAAAGGTATGGTTATCTTCGCCTCATGTATATACTGTACGGTTCGGTATAGGAATGCTTATGGTGCATTTTCTGGACGAGGATTTTTCGCCGGAATATCCTGAACTTGTCGGAAAAATCAGAACAGAAGAATACTATGTAAACATGATGTTGGCATGGTATTTTGCAACGGCTCTTGCAAAGCAGTATGACAGTGTTTTGCCCTATTTTGCAGAGAGAAAACTCAGCCCCTTTGTCCACAATAAGGCCATTCAGAAGGCAGTGGAGAGCAGGCGAGTGAGCGATGAAAGAAAGGCATTTCTCAGAACTTTAAAGTATTGTGAAGACAAAATTTAAGCACTTTTACCCCAATGGAGATTTGATTTTATGAGCGTTTTATATGTATTACTGGGAATTTTATTATTTGGAATTCTTATAGCTATCCATGAGTTAGGCCATTTCACTGTGGCTAAACTCTGCGGAGTTAAGGTTGAGGAATTTTCTATCGGCATGGGTCATGTCTTATTTAAAAGGCAAAAAGGAGAGACTCAGTATTCTCTCAGAGCCATCCCCATAGGTGGATTTTGCGCCATGGAAGGGGAGGACGAAGCATCTGACAGCCCCAGAGCCTTTGTAAATCAGCCGCCATGGAAAAAAGTTCTGATTCTGGTTGCAGGCTCATTTATGAACTTTCTGCTGGGAATTGTAATAGTATTTATTCTGTTTTCCTCTGCCCAGGGATTCAGAGCGCCGGTTCTGGCCGGATTTATAGATAACTGCCCATATGAGGGGGAAAACGCCCTTCAGGCGGGAGACAGAATTCATAAAATTGACGGGCACAGAGTTTACCAGTTTTACGATATTTCCGATTTTCTCGCACAGGGGGACGGAACTTATGACATTGTAGTTATAAGAGACGGGAAAAAAGTTGAATTAAAAGATTTTGAATTGAAGCCGATACAGTACGAGGGACAGCAGAAGAAAATGTACGGCTTCACTTTAGGCGTGGATGAACCCACACTTGGAAATAAGCTCCGCCATACATGGAATACTACCATGGAATTCGGGCGCATGGTCTGGATGGGGCTGGAGCAGCTGGTTAAAGGTCAGGTAAGCGTTAAGGAAATGGCAGGGCCTGTGGGCATAGTTGACCTTATGGCTGAAACAGGTCAGCATTCAGCTTCGGTAGGGGATGCTCTCTTTAATATCTTCTATTTCGGAGCATTTATTGCTGTAAACCTTGCTATTATGAATATGCTGCCTATACCGGCTCTTGACGGCGGCAGAGTATTTCTGCTTCTGGTAACGCTCATAATCGAGAAAATTACAAGAAAGAAACTGAATCCCAAATATGAGGGATATATTCATGCTGCCGGAATGATACTGCTTCTGGCACTTATGGCGTTTGTGATGTTTAACGATATAGTGAGGCTGGTAATGAGATGACAAACAGAAGAGATAATACGAGAAAAATAAACGTGGGAGGCGTCTCCGTGGGAGGCGGCTCTCCCGTTACTGTTCAGTCCATGTGCAATACAAAAACATGGGACGTAGAGGCAACTGTAAATCAGATAAAAGAACTCAGAGCGGCAGGCTGTGAAATCGTTCGTCTTGCAATACCCGATATGAAATCGGCTCAGGCCATATCTGAAATAAAAGAGAGAGTGGATATGCCGCTGGTAGCAGATATTCACTTTGATTACCGTCTGGCTCTTGAAGTAGCTCAGAGAGGTATAGATAAAATAAGAATAAACCCCGGCAATATAGGCGGCGAGGAAAACGTTAAGGCTGTGGCCCAGGAGTGTAAAAAGAGGCATATACCTATACGCATAGGTGTTAACGGCGGAAGTCTGGAAAAACGACTAATAGAAAAGTACGGACACCCATGCCCCGAGGCTCTTGTGGAGAGCGCAAAAGACCATGTGGCGCTGCTGGAAAAGTTCGGCTTTGAGGACATATGTCTCTCGCTCAAATCTTCATCTGTTCCGCTTACAGTAGCGGCTTACCGTCTGGCATCAGAGGTATTCCCCTATCCCCTCCATTTAGGCATAACCGAGACAGGAACAGAGTGGAACGGTACCATTCAGTCCGCTGTTGGCATTGGCACCCTTTTAAACGAGGGCATTGGAGACACAATAAGAGTGTCACTTACAGCAGACCCGGTTAAGGAAGTGACAGCCGGAATCGCAATTTTGAAAGCTGCCGGTATAAGACAGGGAGGAGTAAAACTTGTTTCATGCCCCACCTGCGGCAGAACGGAAATTGACCTTATAGGTCTTGCAAATAAAGTTGAGCAGAGAGTTAAGGATATGCCCAAAGACATAACGGTTGCCGTTATGGGCTGCGTGGTTAACGGTCCGGGTGAGGCAAGAGAAGCAGATTACGGAGTTGCAGGGGGAAAGGACAAGGGACTGCTCTTTAAAAAAGGACAGGTAGTAGGTACATATCCCTATGAACAGCTCTGCGATGCACTGGTAGAACTTATAGAAAAGGACGACGTTAAATGAGCGAGCATACCCTTTTTCTCACTATGTTCCCCGGCTGTGAGGATTTGGAGAACTTCGCAGGAGGTCTCAGCAAAGCTACTGTTACTGATGTTCAGATAGACGAGGGCGAGCTTACCATGACAGTGTGTGCCTGCTTTGCATCCATGCCCTCACCGGTGGAAATTTCTACGCTAAGTGAAAGACTTAAAAATGACTACGCTTTAAAAGGTGTAGGTCTTGTGCCGGATTACCCCAGACCTAAATATGCCTCAACCTCAGCTATGAGCGGGTCAAACCAGAAGGCGCCGGAGGGTGCTCCCAAAGGGGATGTGCTGTACGGAAAAGGTATTAAACAGAGACCTGTACCCATGAGCACACTGAGCCTTGAATCAGGCAAGGTGACTGTTGAGGGTGATGTGGTAACTGAACAGAGCAGAACTCTGGCAAAGCGCGGCGGCGCTGTACTGAACTTTGATATTACCGACAGGACAAACTCTATTAAGGTTTCAAAGTACCTCCGTTCAGACGATGATCAGTCTATAATTAATAAAATTTCTCCCGGAGACCATTTGCTGGTTCAGGGAGAAGTTATTTATTCAAAATACGACGACGATATGATACTGGAGCCCAGAAATATAATGAAAGGCAAAAAGTACATTCGTCCCGATAATGCTCCGGAAAAGCGTGTAGAGCTGCATATGCACACCCGTTTCTCTGCGCTTGACGCACTTACAGATCCGGAAGCCATAGTAAAGCGGGCGTCCTATTGGGGCATGCCTGCAATAGCCGTAACTGACCACGGTGTGTGTCAGGCTTTCCCGGATATGTGGAAAGCGGGGAAAAAATACGGTGTTAAGATAATCTACGGCATGGAGGGCTACTTTGTAAACGATATGGACGGCAACTCTGCCGTTATCGGAAAGAGTAAGCTGCCTCTTGATACCGAGTTTGTAGCATTTGATATTGAAACTACGGGTCTTAATGCAGAAAAAGACAGAATGACGGAAATAGGCGCTGTCATATTCTCCGGCAGTGAAATGAAGGAGACCTTTAACACCTTTGTTGACCCTGAGCGCCATATTCCCTCAGATATTACCGAACTTACAGGTATAAAGGACTCTGACGTTAAGGGCGCACCCTCTGAAAAAAAGGCCATGGAAATGTTTATGGAATTTGTGGGGGACAGGCCTATAATTGCCCATAATGCCCATTTTGATGTTGGCTTTATGACAGCGGCTGCAAAGAGAAACGGACTGCGGTTTCTGCCCATATTCCTTGATACTCTGGCTCTTTCTCAGGCCCTCTGCCCGGATTTAAAGCGCTTTAAGCTGGATACTGTGTCAAATCACCTGAAGCTGCCTAAATTCAACCACCACAGAGCAACAGATGATGCCATAGTGGTTGCCAGAATAATGGGTAAGTTTCTGCCCATGCTCCAGCAGCAGGGGGCTAAGACTATTGATGATATTGAGACTGTATACCATTCACTGAGAAGAACCGATGTGGCAAAATCCTACCACATGGTCTTTCTTGTGAAGAATAAGGTGGGACTTAAAAACCTGTATGAAATGGTTTCCCAGTCCTATCTTAAATACTTCCACCGAAGCCCTACTATTCCCAAGAGCCTTTTAATTCAGCACAGGGAGGGAATTCTGGTAGGCTCTGCCTGCGGAATGGGTGAACTGTACGGAGCCGTTATGAAAGGCGCAAGCCATGAGGAACTTAAAGAGATAGCCTCTTTTTATGACTACCTTGAAATTCAGCCTATATGCAATAACGGATTTCTGGTGGATAACGGTGTTGTAAGCGACGTATCCGTTTTGCAGGAGTATAATAAAACTATTCTGAATTTAGGCCGTGAGCTTAATAAACCGGTCATTGCCGCATCGGACGTGCATTTTCTGGATGCGGAGGATGAGCAGTACAGAAAGATTTTGCAGGCCGCAAAGAAATTCTCGGACGCTGACAGAGGCTGCCCAATATTTTTCCGCAATACGGAAGAAATGCTGGCAGAATTTATGTATCTGGGCGAGGACGTGGCAAAAGAGGTTGTTATCACCAATACAAGAGCTATTGCCGACCAGATAGATGAAATTGAGCTTCTGCCAAAGGGACTGTTCCCGCCTAAAATTGAGAACTCAGCCAGAGACCTTAAAGATTTGGTTTACAGCAAAATGCACCGTATATATGGGGAAAACCCGCCGAAAATAGTTCAGGATAGAGTTGATGTTGAACTAAATACAATTCTTGACCATAACTATGACGTTATTTACATGAGCGCACAGAAGCTTGTTACAAACTCTCTGGAGCACGGCTATCTGGTGGGAAGCCGTGGCAGTGTGGGATCTTCTATTGTTGCCTATATGTCGGATATAACGGAGGTTAACTCCCTGCCGCCTCATTATGTATGCCCAAACTGCAAGTATTCGGATTTTGAATCGGGCAAGGACTACGGATGCGGCGCCGATATGCCGGAAATGAACTGCCCTATATGCGGAACTAAAATGAACAGAGACGGCTTTGACATTCCTTTTGAAACCTTCCTTGGTTTCCCGGGAAATGAAAAGACACCGGATATAGACCTTAACTTTTCCGGTGAATATCAGGCCAAAGCTCATAAGTATACCGAGGTTCTTTTCGGGTCTGACCATGTTTTCAGAGCCGGAACCATAGGAACACTGGCTGAAAAGACTGCCTACGGCTATGTAAAAAAGTATCTTGAAGAGCGAAATATCAGTGCAACCAAGGCAGAGGAAAACAGACTCGCTCAGGGGCTTGTGGGTATTAAGCGCACCACGGGCCAGCACCCCGGCGGTCTTGTTGTCATTCCGCAGGATATGGACGTTACGGACTTCTGTCCCGTTCAGCACCCGGCGGACGACCCGGACAGCGATATTATAACTACACACTTTGAATATCACTGCATGGAATCAAACCTGCTGAAGCTGGATGAACTGGGTCACGATGACCCCACCATGATACGCATGATGGAGGATATGACAGGGGTTGACGCAAAGCAAATATCCCTTTCCGACCCCGATACCATGGCAATGTTTACAAGCCCTGCCATTCTGGGACTGCCTGAAGATGACCCCATTATAGGCAAAACAGGAACTATCGGTGTTCCTGAATTTGGAACGAACTTTACCCGTCAGATGCTTGTGGATACTCAGCCCAAGGCATTTGATACTCTGGTAAGGCTTTCGGGCTTTTCCCACGGCACAGATGTGTGGGCAGGTAATATCCACGATCTTATTGTTAACGGTGTAGCAACCGTTAAAGAAACTGTGGCCTGCCGAGACGACATTATGCTCTACCTTATATCTAAAGGTATGCAGCCATCATTGGCATTTAAGACCATGGAAGCCGTGCGAAAGGGCAAGGTTAAAAAAACCGGCAGTTTCCCCGATGATGCAGAAGAACAGATGCGTTCCTTGGGTGTACCTGAGTGGTATATTGAGTCATGCAGAAAGATAGCATATCTGTTCCCGAAAGCACATGCCGTGGCATATGTTATGATGGCTTTTCGTATAGCATGGTTCAAGGTTCATGAGCCTCTGGCATTTTACAGCGCCTATTTCTACCGCCGCAGTCAGAAGGGCGGCTTTGACGCTGAAATGATGACAGGCGGTGCCGATGCGGTGCGCAGAAAAATAAATGAAATGCACCGCCGCCATGACCTTACCGCAAACGAGGAAGGTCTTCTCACCACTATGGAGGCTGTGTACGAATTCAATATGAGAGGCTTTGAGTTTGCACCAATTGACCTATACCAGTCAGATGCTAAAAAGTTTCTTCTGACCGATGACGGACGCATTAGACCGCCTTTT
Organism: Oscillospiraceae bacterium; assembly: GCA_020025675.1. GTDB lineage: Bacteria > Bacillota > Clostridia > Oscillospirales > Oscillospiraceae > Limivicinus. The sequence goes on along the minus strand of JAHHRS010000007.1, from coordinate 34,450 downwards.
GTGTCAATAGCCGGTCTTGGTGAAACTGCTGCTGAGGATTTGGGACGGGTTAAGGAAATGAATAAAAAATTTATTTCCATTCAGGAGCTTAGCAGAGCCTGCCCCAAAGTGGGTCAGACCCATTTTGAGCAGCTTAAAAAAATGGGCGCTCTGGGCGATATGCCTGACTCCAGCCAAATAAGTCTCTTTGATATGTAAAAAAATTACTCTTTCACGAATAATGTGAAAGAGTAATTTTTTATAATAATTCTCCCTGAATGAGCATATCTCTGTCAAAAGCCTGATTAATGGCATTTAAAACCATCTTTTTGTTTCCGCTCCATAAGGGTGCAATAAGCTCACTTTTGGCCCCGTCTCCCGTCAGCCGATGAACTACCATGTCTGGGGGAATACGGCGTATGCAGCCTTCAAGCAGTTCTATATATTCATTAAGTTCAAGGGCTTTAAACCTTCCGGCTTTATAGTCTTCAGCCAAATCAGTTCCCTCCAAAACGTGAAGAAGCTGAAATTTAATACCGTCTGCTCCTGAATGCCCTATATATTCGGCAGTCTCGTATATCATTTTTTCTGTTTCACCGGGGAGACCGATTATCATGTGAACTATAACTTCAATTCCCACGTTTTTCAATCTTTTTACGGCACTGTCGAAAACGGGCAGAGGATAACCACGGCGGATATATTGAGCGGTTTCTGGGTGTATGCTTTGAAGCCCAAGCTCCACCCAGATCGGCTTTATTTTATTTAATTCACTTAGCAGCTCTATAACCTCATCTCCCAGACAGTCCGGCCTTGTGCCTATGGAGAGAACGGAAATGCGAGGCTCATTTACAGCGGCAGTGTATAGCTCACGAAGCCGCTCTAGAGGTGCATAGGTTCCGGTGAAGTTTTGAAAATAGGCAATCCAGCCGCCGGAATTTTTGTGCTTTACAAGAGAAACTGCTTGGTCTATTGCAGAGGAAATGTTGTTTCCGACAGCTACGGAAAAATCTCCGCTTCCTCTTCCGGAACAAAATATGCAGCCTCCTGTTCCTAATGTGCCGTCTCGGTTAGGACAGGAAAAGCCGCCGTCCAGCGCCAGCTTATACATCTTTTCTCCGAAACGCTCTCTGAGATATTTATTTAATGAATAGTAATGTTCCATATTTGCTCCGAAAATTATTAAATTTTTTTAAGGATTGTTGATATGAACTAAAGTCTGGTGTAAAATAATAATATCTTTAATTCTGAAATAATACAAGGGGGTTAATTTTATGAAGCTTACATTTTACGGCGCCGCTCATGAAGTCACCGGAAGCTGCACTCTTATAGAGGCAGGAAATAAAAAAGGGCTTGTGGACTGCGGTATGGAGCAGGGCAAAGATATTTTTGTTAATCAGAAGCTGGCGGTAAACCCGGCAGAAATTGATTTTGTATTACTAACCCATGCCCACATCGACCATTCGGGAAATCTACCCCTTCTTTATAAAAACGGATTTAGGGGGGCTGTATATGCAAGCTCGGCTACCTGTTCCCTGTGCGACATTATGCTTCGTGACAGCGCCCATATACAGATTTCAGATGCTGAGTGGGAAAGCCGCAAGGCCAAACGCAGAGGTGAACCGCCGGTAGAACCTATTTACACTCTGGAGGACGTGGAAGGTCTGTTAGGCTGTATGAGGCCATGCTCCTACAATGAGCTGATACAGATAAACGAGTCATTTTCCATAAGACTTACGGATGTAGGCCACCTGCTCGGCTCAGCCGCCATAGAGGTTTGGATGCATGAAAACGGTGAGACAAGAAAAATTACATTCAGCGGAGACATCGGAAACCTGAATCAGCCAATTCTCAGAGACCCTCAGTTCGTAAAAGAAACCGAATATCTGGTTATGGAATCCACATACGGAGACAGGCTTCACAATACGGAGCGGGTGGATTATGTCCATGCTTTGGCTCAGCGTATACAAGATACCTTGGATGCAGGCGGAAATCTGATTATTCCCTCCTTTGCTGTGGGACGTACTCAGGAAATGCTGTATTTTATAAGAGAAATAAAGGAAAAAGGACTTGTAAAGGGACATGATGATTTCCCTGTATATGTGGATAGCCCCCTTGCAGTAGAGGCAACAAGCGTATTTTTGCAGTGCGATACAGAGTTTCTTGATGAGGAAATGCAGGCGGTTATGCGCTCGGGTGTGAATCCTATTGTATTCCCAGGTCTTGAACTTTCCGTCACTAAGGCGGACTCTGTTGCAATAAATATGGATAAGACACCAAAAGTTATAATTTCCGCCAGCGGTATGTGTGATGCAGGCAGAATTCGTCACCACTTAAAGCACAATCTCTGGCGTCCTGAATGCAGAGTTTTGTTTGTTGGCTATCAGGCGGAGGGCACTTTAGGCCGTATTCTGGTTGACGGCATTGATAAGGTTAAAATATTTAATGAAGATATAAATGTCCGTGCCTCAATAGACGTTCTGCCCGGTGTAAGCGGTCACGCAGACAAGGCGGGACTTATCCGCTGGCTCTCAGGCTTTGAGAAAAAACCAAAAATGGTTTTTGTTAACCACGGCGATCCTGAATCAGCTGACAGCTTTACCGCTGCTTTAAACGATGAACTGGGATATAAAGCCTTTGCTCCTTACAGCGGAACAAGTTTTGATTTGATTAATGGCAAATTTATAGATATAACAGAGGGTAAACCAATAGATAAGGCAAAGACTCAAACTGCAAGAGCAAACGCTGTTTTCCAGCGCCTTATTGCTGCTGCCGAAAGACTTATGGGAGTATGCAGAAAGCTGGAGGGAAGGCCAAACAAAGAACTTTCCTCCTATGCCGACCAACTTAACGGTATTGCTGATAAAATGGAAAAATAAAGCTTTTTTTATTGCAGCATTGACGAAGCCTTCTCTATATGTTAACATAATTCCATTAGAGACAGACTGCGGATGAGGAGGAAATCCGATGACAGATATAAAATTTGAGCCTGGAAAAACTCTGGGTAACGGGATAGTGAATATGAACCGGCAGGAGCTTTGTCAGCTTGGGTCTAAGCTTTGCTCCAGAGTGTTGGCTGAGGTTGGAACCAGAGCTTACAGGGGCGGAATTTACCCCCAGAATATTTGCATGGATGCTGAAGGCAGAGTTGCCGTAGGCCCTGCAAAAAGCGGGGACTGGGAAGGACAGGAGCTGGATTTCCTTGCACCCGAACTTTACTGGAACGGTAAAAAATCTCAGGCTTCAGACGTTTATTCCCTGGGGCTTTTGCTGTACTATGCCTTTAATAAAGGAAAACTTCCTTATGAGGGTGAGTGCGATAATCCTCAGCTCCGCCGCATGAACGGAGATAATTTCCCTGCACCTAAAGCTGCCGGCAGAAGACTTTCGGAAATAATCAGCAAGGCTACAAGCTTTAAGCCTGAAGCCAGATATAAAAATCTGGAAGAAATGAAAATAATGCTGGATAACTGCGACAAAAATCTCTATCTGAACGGTGCTTCCAGTGCAGAGACACTGTTTAATAAAAATGACGACGATTTGTCGGACATTGAGCGGATAATGGTAGACATTATTGAAAACGGCGTTGATGAGCCTCAGGAGCAGGCAGCTCCCACGGTGGAAGAAATTCCCGCAGAGGAAAAACCGGAAGTTTCTAAAGTGCCTGAGGAAGTTGAAGAAAAAGAACAGGTCAAGGTTTATGAGCCGGTTAAGAGAAATCCCAGAAGGCCGGTACCTAACAGACAGCCGTTGCCTAAAAAACAGCCTGAGGTTAAGAGAGGGCCTGTGCCTGTTCTCACCGAGGATAAAAATCCAGAGCTTGAACCGGTTGTCTTAAAGCAGAATATCCAGCCTGCCGTTCAGTACGGAAGAAGCGCAGAGAGGGAAAAGAAGATAGCAGCCAAAGCCAAGAAGAGCCGGAACCGTTCTCTTGCTGCAGTGCTTGTAGTATGCGCAATAATCGTTGTGACAGCTATAATTGTTAATGCTATGCTTAACGATTTTCAGTGGAATGATAATAAAAATACAGGGGAGATAGATAATCTTCCTATTATAGATGCTGAGAACTCCAATATCGGACTTATGCCTGTTGAAACCCCGGCTATTGATACACCGCCGGCTGACGAGACTCCTGTTTCAGAACCGGAAGCTCAAGAACCCAAGGTGTCCAGATATGAGATATTTAAAGAAGACGTGAGCTGGACAGAGGCAAGAGACCTTTGCATAGAAAAGGGCGGCTACCTTGTGGTTATAAATGACGCCGAAGAACTTCAAAAGGTTATTGATATTGCAGAAAACGCGGGTATAGGCAGAGTCTGGATAGGCTGCCACAGAATAAACGATACTCTTGTTTGGGAAAACGGAGAAACGATAGATTTTTATCCTGCACCGTGGGGTGAGGGAGATGAGCCTTCATATGTTGACAGCTACGATGGAGCAAAGGAAGATTACCTGATGCTCTGGAATAACAATGGCTGGGCATATAACGACAGCCGCAACGACCCGGTGGCTGATTATCCCAAGTGGTATGAGGGAACAATCGGCTACATATGCGAGTTTACTGAGTAAAGTTCTCTGAAAAATAAAAATGGCATTTCCATATGGAAATGCCATTTTTTATATGTTTTAGTTTATACTCTGATTTTCTGAAGAAGTTCCTCAACTCTCTTTGCAAGCTCCTTCAAAGCTCCGGGGGTGAAGGGAGAAGTAAATCCGGCCTCCTCAAGAAGTTCGGTCCAAACCTTCTCACCGCCCTGACGGGAGAGACGAATATAGCGCTTAAAGGAGTCATCGTAGTTGTCCTGAGAGGCAAGCAGGAAGTTGAATGCTGCGGTCTGAGCCAGACAATAGTCAATGTAGTAGAAAGGACTCTCGTAAATATGCATCTGGTACTGCCAACGGGTACCTTCTTCCAGATATGGCATACCCTCAAAGCTTATATGGGGTCTGTATTTCTTCTCAAGCTCCGCCCATGCCTTGTTCCTTTCGGCAGGGGTCATATCGGGATTTTCGTAGACTATATGCTGAAATTCATCAACCATAGTGCCGTAAGGAATGAAGGACAGCGCATCCAAAGCGTGCATGTAACGATATCTGGGGGCATCAGCTCCGAAGAACTTATCCATGTAGGGCCATGCGAAAAATTCCATGCTCATGGAGTGAGTCTCGGCAGTCTCCATGCCACCGCACTGAAGTTCAAGTGCAAAGCGGTTGTCACTTATAAGATAGGCATTAAGAGCGTGTCCTGCCTCATGGGTAACAACGTCCACATCACCGGAAGTGCCGTTGAAGTTTGCAAGGATAAAGGGCTGATTATATTTGGGAAAGTCTGTGCAGTATCCGCCGCCCCACTTGTTTTTTCTGGAATCTACGTCGAAGGCTTCATTTTCCAGCATCATATCGATAAAGTCACCGGTCTCCCTGCCCATGGCGTGATACATCTCTTTAGCGGCGGAGAAGATATGCTCCTTGTCACAGGGAACAGGATCGCCGCCGGGAACAAGCACTTCATTATCGTAAAACATGAACTTGTCAATGCCCATACGCTCAGCGTTTTCCTTACGCAGGCGGGCAACCACGGGAACAATGTCCTCAACCACATTTTTGCGGAAGTTTTCCACATCCTTCTGGTCGTAGCACAGTCTGCCCATGCGGTAGTAGCCCAATTCCACAAAATTCCTGTAACCCATTTTCTGGGCAATACGGGTGCGGACATGCACCAGTTTATCATAAATGCTGTCCAGTGCCTCACGGTTTGCCATGAGAGTTTTGCCCAGAACTTCCATGGCCTCTTTGCGGGTGGCTCTGTCATCGGATTTATAGTATTTTGCAAGCATAGGACGGGGGAGCTTTTCTCCTCGAAACTCGAATTCCATTCCTGCCATGAGCTTGGAATACTCGCTGACCAGCTTATTTTCCTCAACCATGTCCTCAACCACATTGGGAGCCATGGACTTTCTCTGTACCTCCATGGACTTGAAAAGTACAGGGCTCAACTCTTTTTCAAGCTCCTCACGGAAGGGAGAATCCAGAAGGGCAGAGGCATACTGAACCATATAGTTCTGTACGGCGGGCATTATCTCATCGTAATAATCGTTTTCACCAACATAAAATTCGTCCACAGTGTTTATGGTGTAACGCATGTAGGCGAGAGAGTAGTTGGTGTAATATTCAAGATAAAGCTTTAAATAGTCCTCTCTGGCGGCGAGAATCTGAGCAGTGTTTTCAGCATTTTTAATTCTGTTTATAACATCTGTCATTGTGGCTGATACTTCTTCAAGACTTACTCGCTTATAGGGAAGTTCACTTACTTTCATATCTATACCTCCTTGGTAAAATTAGATTAGTATAACTATACTATATTGTCTCTTCTTTTGCAATCACGGAAAAGCTGTGTTATAATAATTTTATTGCTATAAAAACGAGGTTAAAAATTATGGATAAAAATATAAATGCTCAGTTATTCAGTTTTATAGAGAAAAGCCCTACCGCATGGCATACGGCTGAAAATGCGGCTGACATGCTGGAAAGTGCCGGATTTACTGAACTTTTTGAGGGCGAGGACTGGAAAATCTGTAAGGGAGGAAAGTACTTTGTCCGTAGAAACGGCTCTTCTATTATAGCGTTTAAACTGCCGCAGAGTGATTTTGTGGGCTTTATGATAATGGCTGCCCACGGCGATTCTCCCTGCTTTAAAATAAAATCCAATCCGGCTGTAAAGGCAGCCGGCGAGTATATACAGCTCAACTGCGAAAGATACGGCGGGATGATATGCTCAAGCTGGCTTGACAGACCTCTTTCTCTTGCAGGAAGAATTCTTGTAAAACAGGAAGGAAAACTCCGCTCAAAGCTTTTAAATATTGACAGAGACCTACTGATGATACCAAATGTAGCTATTCATATGGACAGAAGCGCAAACGACGGCAAGAGCTATAATGCAAATGTAGACATGCTGCCGCTGTTTTCCGGCACTGAGGGCAAAAACAGCTTTGAGGAAACTGTGGCCCAGGCCGCAGGTGTGGATAAGGAAAGTATAATTTCCTACGATTTATTTACCTACTGCCGGGATAAGGGAACTCAGTGGGGCGCAAATCTTGAATATATTTCTGCTCCCAGACTTGACGATCTGCAATGCGCTTTCTCCTGCTTACAGGGCTTTATTAAGGCAGAGAGCGGGAAAAGCGTGCCGGTAATCTGCATATTCGACAATGAAGAAGTGGGAAGCGGCACAAAGCAGGGGGCGGATTCCAGTTTCCTTGATGATACTCTTAGCCGTATATGCGAAAAGACATTATCAGACAGAGGCGCATATCTTCGTGCGTTAAATCAGAGCTTTATGGTGTCTGCTGATAACGCTCACGCCGTCCACCCCAACCATCCTGAATATGCAGACAGAAATGACAGACCCATAATGAATAAGGGCATAGTCATTAAGCACAACGCAAACCAGAAATATACTACTGACGCTGTGTCATCTGCTGTTTTCCGTGAAATCTGCAATAAGGCAGGAGTTCCGGTTCAGGACTATACCAACAGAGCAGATATGCCCGGCGGTTCTACACTTGGAAATATAAGCTCCGCTCATGTCTCAGTTGACACTGTGGATGTGGGACTTCCCCAGCTTGCAATGCACTCTGCCTATGAAACTGCAGGCGCTCAGGATACAGAGTATCTTATAAAGGCTGCGGTGTGCTTTTTTAACAGCGCTGTAAAGAGACATGGCGGAGATATTGAGATTTTATAATTTAACAGAGAAAATCATGGGAATTTGCTTGATTTAGTTTGAAATATTTTGTATTCTTACAAAGTAATACAGATATGGGAGAAATAAAATTGAAACAAGTTTTAAAGATCTTCAAAACCTCCATATGCTTTATACTCTGCCTTGTATTTATGCTTTCTCTTACTACCGGCTTTGCTCAGGAAACGGAGGAAAATAAGGAGAGCATAATAGACGGAGAAGAGCTTCAAAAAAGAATTGACGAATATATTGCGTCCCAAAATTTAAACCCTGATAATATAAGTATAGGGTACTGCTATACGCCTACCGGAGACACATGGTATTACAATGAAGATAAGTGGTATTACAGCGCAAGTATGTATAAAGTTCCGCTTTTTATGATTCTGGCAGAAGGCGAGCATGAGGGGAAATTAACTCAGGATACTGATATAAGGGGAATAACACTTTCCGAGCTTGAGAAAATGGTGCTTATCTACTCCAATAATGACTATGCCCACATGGCTATGAATTATATAGCTGATGTGCCCTATGAGACTCCGGAGGGAAACAGAAAGTGCAGAGAGCTGTACCAGAGATATTCGGACATGCCAAAAGAGGACTATGTGGACAACTTTTATGATTACAGCTATTTTACTGCCCGTTTTATGACGGACGTAATGAAAACACTTTATTTTGAAAACCAGCGCTTTCCCAATATTATAGAGTGCTTAAAGCAGGCACAGCCGGACTCATATTTTAACAAAAATCTGGGCGGCAGGTATGAAGTAGCTCAGAAATACGGTGCACTTGTTGACAGAAGCAATAAATCCTTCAGTCACACAACAGGAATTATCTATACCCCAAATCCGTTTATACTGACGGTAATGACCGAACAGATGGGACTTGGCGATGATATAATTGCCGGCTGCGCCCCCATATTTGAGGAATATACATTGTCTCTTGACGAGAAACTTGAAACTTTTGAAAAAGAACAGGCAGATAAGGAACAGAAAAAGCTTCAGGAAGAAAAACAGGCTCAGGAAGAGCAGGAAAGAATAGAAAAGGAAAAACAGGAAGAGAAAGAGAGACAGGCTGCGGAAGAACAGGAGCGTATAAAACAGGCGGAACTTACTGCTGAAAAAGAGGCAAAGAAAGAAGCACTTTTGAAGAAAACTTTTATAATAATCGGCGTTGCCGCAGTGGCGGCTGCGGTGCTTATAACGATACTGATAATAAAATCAAAGCGGAGTAAGCAGCCTACAGCAGCAAAAGGAAAAACCCCTAAAGCTGTGAAAACTCCAAAAATTTCCCAAAAGGAAAAAACAGAGAAAAAAGCCTCAAACGGAAGGTATCAGCCGAAACATTGAAAAAATTTAAAACTGGTGAGATAGTATGAAAAAAGCTTTGTGTATATTACTTATAGTCTGCATTTGCCTCAGTACAGCCGGATGCGGAGGAAGTTCATATGGGGTAAAGGTAGTTCAGACCTTGGTTGAGCAGGAGTATTCCCTTGCATTTAGAACGGGAGACCCTACGGCTGCCTATGTTACAGCCGCCATTGAGACTCTTACGGCTGAAGGTAAAGTGGCGGAACTTTCATCAAAATGGTTTGGTGAAAAAATCGTCAGCTTTAAAAAGGATGCAAAAGCTCTTGAAAAAATCGGAATGCCTGAGCCGAGAGATTTTATAATAGGCGTTGATATAAACTCATTCCCCATGGCCTATATAGCAAACGATGAGTATTGGGGACATGATGTTGAGCTTGCTATGGCGGTATGTGACCGTCTGGGCTGGAATCTAAAAATTCAGCCAATTGAAAAGGAAAACGTGTATGTGGAGCTTTCCTCCGGAAATATAGATTGCGCATGGGGCGGCATATTCCTAAATCAGGAAGATATTGACAAAGGCAGAGTATATCAATATGGCCCCTATGTACAAAATGACATCGTGATAGCTGCCAGAGACGGAAGTATGATATGGAACAGGCTTATGCTATCCGGCAAAAAAATGGTAATGAGTTCTACACCGGAAGCCCTTGAAGCTCTCAACAGCGATGAAAAGCTTTCCGGCAGAATGGGCCAGATAACCAGACTTGCGGGAGGCACTACCGAGTGCTTCAGTTATCTGTTCTCCGGCAGATGCGACACCGTGCTCACAGACAGCACCGCAATTTATTATTATAACGCCCACTGAGTTTGAAATTCCCGCGGAATTATCCTTAAGGTAGGAAATTCCGTGGGCTTTTCTGTTGACCTGTTAAACTTTTAATGGTAAAATACTATGTCTCAATATGTAAAGAAATTGGTGAAGAGATTATGTGGCTTTCAGATAAATGGCAGGATTTTGAACTTATTGACTGCTCAAAGGGTGAAAAACTGGAGCGTTGGGGAGACTATTATTTAGTGCGTCCTGACCCTCAGGCTATATGGGATACCCCAAGAAAAAATAAATTATGGTATCGGCGTGACGCAGAGTACAGCCGTTCTAAAAGCGGCGGCGGAAGCTGGGACAAGGGTAAGCTCCCTCAGAATTGGCAGATACATTACGGTGAACTTACATTTAATGTGAAACCAATGAATTTTAAACACACCGGTATTTTCCCCGAACAGGCCGCCAACTGGGATTGGGCTATGGAGAAAATAAGAAATGCAGGAAGGAATATCAGCGTTCTGAACCTTTTTGCATATACAGGCGGTGCTACTGTTGCCTGCGCCAAGGCAGGTGCCCAGGTATGCCACGTAGACGCCGCAAAAGGCATGGTGAGTTGGGGCAAGGAAAATGCGGCTTCATCCGGCCTGTCTGATGCACCTATCCGCTGGATAGTGGATGACTGCGCAAAGTTTGTGGAGAGAGAAATTAGAAGGGGCCACCGCTATGATGCCATTATTATGGACCCGCCTTCCTATGGCAGAGGGCCAAGCGGAGAGATATGGAAACTGGAGCAGAATCTCTGGCCGTTCGTTTCATTGTGTGCCGATGTCCTTTCCGATGACCCGCTTTTTGTTATAATAAACTCCTATACTACCGGCTTGTCTCCCTCTGTTCTTTCATATGTAACAGAAAGTATATTCACCAAAAAATTTGGCGGACGCTCCGACAGTCAGGAACTGGCTCTTCCCGTAACGGAGAGCGGCCTGTATTTACCCTGCGGTGCAACATGCCGCTGGGAGCACTGAGAGAGGAATTTGATTTGAATTCGGTTATTAGCTTTAAAAACGTGCATTTTACCTATCCCGATGATGAAGCTGAAACTCTCAAAGGGATAGACCTTGAGATAGAAAAGGGAAGCTTTGTGGCAGTGCTGGGACATAACGGATCGGGAAAATCCACCCTTGCAAAGCATATGAATGCAATCCTTACTCCCACGGAGGGCAAGGTATATGTTAAAGGAATAGACAGTTCCGACGAGGACAGACTTTTAGATATAAGACGCTCAGTGGGAATGGTGTTCCAGAACCCGGACAACCAGATAGTTGCAAACGTTGTTGAGGATGATGTGGCCTTTGCCCCGGAAAATCTGGGAGTACCTGCTGAAGAGATAAGAAGCAGGGTAGACAATGCCCTGAAGCAGGTGGGAATGTATGAGTACAGACTGCACGCTCCCCACCTTCTTTCAGGCGGACAAAAACAGAGAGTGGCAATAGCGGGGGTTATCGCTATGGAGCCGGAAATTATTGTTCTGGATGAGCCTACCGCAATGCTTGACCCTCAGGGCAGACGAGAGGTAATAGAGAGCATTACAAAGCTTTGCCGTGAGCAAGGGATGACAGTTGTGCTCATTACACATCATATGGACGAGTGCATTAATGCCGACAGACTTATAGTCATGTCAAACGGCGTTGTCATAGCTGACGGAAAACCCGGCAATGTCTTTTCCCAAGTGGAGCTTATGCAGAGCGAGGGACTGGATGTGCCTGAGACAACACGGCTTATGTATGAGCTAAACAAAGAGGGCATGTCTCTGCCCTTGGAAGTATTAGATGTAGATTCATGTGCGGACGCTATTAAGAAAGCACTTAAATAAGTTTAAGAGGAAATAGAATGTCAGAAATCAGGGTTGAGAATTTATGCCATACTTACAGCATGGATACTCCGTTTGAAAAAACAGCAATAGAAAATATAAATGTTGTTATACCCCACGGACAGTTCGTGGGTCTTATAGGCCATACCGGCTCAGGCAAGTCTACATTTATCCAGCACCTTAACGCACTGCTGGAACCTTCATCAGGCAAGGTTTTTGTGGACGGGAAGGATATAAACGAGAGTAAGCAGTCAAGACGTGACGTTAAGTGGCAGGTGAGCCTTGTTTTCCAGTACCCTGAGTATCAGCTTTTTGAAGAAACAGTATATGCAGATATTGCTTTCGGCCCTAAAAATATGGGACTGAGCGAAAAAGAAGTGGACGAGCGGGTGAGAGAGGCGGCAGAGTTTACCGGTGTTTCGGAAGACCTTCTTCAGAAATCCCCCTTGGAACTCTCCGGCGGACAAAAACGCAGAATTGCCATTGCAGGTGTTATGGCCATGCGTCCCGGCGTCTTGATTCTCGATGAGCCTACGGCAGGATTGGACCCGGCCGGATGCAGACAGATAATGGACAATATAAAGCGTTATCGTGAAATAAGCGGCGCTACCGTTATAGTCGTAAGCCATAATATGGATGATGCCGCAGAATTTGCCCAACGCATACTGGTTTTTGACCACGGCAGCATTAAAATGGACGGAACGCCGGAAGAGGTATTCTCAAATCCTGAGGAGCTTATCAAGATCGGTCTCTCTGTTCCCAGACCAACCGCTATTGCTATGGCATTGAGAGAGCGGGGACTTAATATACCCGGCTCTATTTACACCCATGAACAGTTGAAAGCGGCTGTACTTGAACTCAAGGGGGCCGGAAAATGCTGAAAGATATAACCTTGGGACAGTTTTTCCCCGGTAATACTCCTGTACACAAGCTTGACCCCAGAACTAAAATATTACTTGTGCTGCTTTACATTATCATGCTCTTTCAGGCTAACGGCTGGGCTGCTTATGCAGTAGTGGCAGTTTTTACCATTACATCAATGTGTGTTTCAAAGATAAAGCCGAAAAATATTTTTAAGGGCATGAAACCCATGATATTCATTATAGTGCTCACCGGTATACTGAATATCTTTTACACCCAGGGTACCCCTGTCCTGCCGGGCTGGATTATTACATGGGAAGGTATTGACAGGGCAGCTAAAATGATACTTCGTATTACCCTCCTTGTTACAGGCACTTTTCTCCTGACATATACCACAAGCCCAATGGCACTGACAGACGGACTGGAGATACTCTTAAATCCGCTGAAAAAGATAAAAGTTCCTGTCCATGAGATGACAATAATGATGAGCATGGCGCTGCGATTCATTCCTACACTTATTGAAGAAACAGATAAAATAATGTCTGCTCAGAAGGCAAGAGGCGCGGATTTCGAGACAGGTAATATTATCAGACGAGCAAAAGCCATGCTGCCCATACTTGTACCTCTGTTCGTCTCAGCTTTCAGAAGAGCGGATGAACTGGCAGTGGCAATGGAGAGCCGCTGTTATCATGGCGGCGAGGGCAGAACAAGAATGAAAAAACTTGTGATGTCTGGAAAAGATTGGATTGCTCTTACAATCGGAGTTCTTTTCCTTATTGCGGTTATAGTTTTAAAGAAATTTGGATTATAATTTATGGCAACAAGAAATATAGCCCTGCGTTTAAAATATGACGGGAGCCGTTACCACGGCTGGCAGGTGCAGAAAAATGAAATAAGCGTAGCTCAGACTGTGGAAGAGGCACTTGAAAAGGTCTGCGGACATAAGGTTAAGCTTACCGGCTGCGGCAGAACTGATGCCGGAGTCCATGCTCTGCGCTATTGCGCCAATTTTAAAACGGATTGCAGAATACCCATAGACAGAGTACCATTGGCAGTAAATACCAGACTTCCGGGAGATATTGCTATTGTGGATGCGGTGGAGGCACCGGAAAATTTTAACGCCATAGGCTCCTGCATAAAAAAAGAATATGTCTACAAAATATTAAACAGCCCTATAAAAGACCCCTTTCTGGATAAGCGTGTATGCTTTTATCCTCAACGGCTGGATATGACGCAGATGAAGGCGGCTGCTAAAAGCTTTGAGGGAACTCACGATTTTAGGGCTGTCCGCAGTCTGGGCACAGAGACAAAAACAACCGTTCGCACCATATACTGGTGCAGAGCAGAAAAAGACGGAGATATTATAACCGTCTCCATTTGCGCCAACGGTTTTCTTTATAACATGTGCAGGGCAATTGTGGGTACATTGGTATATGCTTCCTATGGTAAGATTCAGCCTGAAGATATACCGGCACTTCTTGACAGCGGTGACAGACGGCTTACCGGCCCCACAATGCCGCCTCAGGGTCTGTATTTAAACAGAGTGTGGTATTCTGACCCGGTGGGAAAGATGTTTTTATAACAATGTAACGGCTGAACATATATTTATTCATATTTATATGTTATAATACTTTTTACGCATAGAAAAAGTTTTGCGGCAGAGCCGTGAAGAATACATATAAAGGACGAGATTGCATATGAAACTCTTTATTAATATAATTTTATTGTTAATAATGGCCATTTGCATATGGCGCGGTTGCAAAAAGGGCTTTGTGAGCGGCATCGTTGGAATTCTGGCTGTAATTATTGCTCTTTACGGTGGCAGCTTGCTCTCATCAAAGTATGCCGGTCAGGTAATTCCTGTATTGGAGCCCTTTGTGGACGGCTATGTAGACTCTCAAAAAACCAGAAGTGCTGCACTTGAGAAAATGGGCTACGGTGACAGCGAACTTTCATTGGAGGACGTATTGGCTCAGGACAGTTCTCTTCGGTATGACTATGCCTTTGAGTGTGCTAAAAGTTTGGGCTTTAATGATAAGCTGGCTGAGCGCATAGCGGAAAAGTCCGTAAATTATGCTGATAAGACCGGAGAAAATATGACAGAGTCAGTTATAAGCATTTTGTGTGACACCATAAGTTATGTAGGAGGGCTGTTATTAGCGTTTCTGCTTATTTTGATTTTGCTGGTTGCTATTACAAATATCGGAAACCTCAGCTTTAAATTCCCCAAGATGCCTATGCTGGATTATGTGGGCGGAGGCGTTATGGGCCTTATAAAAGGATTTTTATACTGTTCACTATTCTGTTGGATTTTAGGCTTTTTTGGAATTATTATCGGAGCCGATACATTAGATAGTGCGGCACTTGCTAAGTTCTTTATGACCTTTGACTTTATAACAGGCAGTCTCATATAAATTTTTGATATTAACTGGATCACATATCCTTTAGGCCGGGCTTTCCCGGCCAAATTTTCACCGGGAGGTATTTATGCAAGCACAGATGTGTTCACGCTGCGGAAAAAACGTAGCAGTTTTATTTATTACTAAAATAGAAAACGGAGTTACAAAAAATGAGGGACTCTGTTTAAAATGTGCAAGAGAGCTCCATATTAAGCCGGTTGACGATCTTATAGACAAGATGGGCATTTCAGATGATGACCTTGACAGCCTTTCGGGAGAGATGATGACGGCTCTCAACGGGGCTGAGGAGCTAATGGGACTTGAGGCTCCGGATATGGACGAAGAAGAGGATGACGGCAAAACCGCCACATTCCCATTTCTCAACAGGCTTTTCGGCGGCCCGAAAGATCAGGGAAAACCTGATAATCAGGGGCAGGCACAAAGCCCGAAACAGGAAAACCGCGATAACTCCAGAAACAAAAAGAGAAAGTTTCTCGATAATTACTGCATAGATTTGAGCCAAAGAGCAGAGCAGGGCCAGCTTGACACAATGATAGGCAGGGAAGAGGAACTGGAACGGGTAATCCAGATACTAAACCGCAGACAGAAAAATAACCCCTGCCTTATTGGTGAACCTGGTGTGGGTAAAACAGCCATTGCCGAAGGTCTTGCACAGCGTATTGCAATGGGAAATGTGCCATATAAGCTTCAGGATAAGCGTGTATTTCTTCTTGACCTTACTTCTCTTGTGGCGGGGACTCAGTTCAGAGGCCAGTTTGAGAGCCGCATGAAGGGACTTATTGAGGAAATAAAAAATCACGGCAATATAATTCTTGTCATTGACGAGGTACACAATATTGTTGGCGCCGGCGATGCAGAAGGTAGCATGAATGCGGCAAATATTTTAAAGCCTGCACTGTCAAGAGGCGAAATACAGGTTATAGGCGCAACTACTTTTACCGAGTACAGAAAACACATAGAAAAGGATACTGCCCTTGAGCGCCGGTTTCAGCCGGTTACCATAAATGAGCCGTCTATTGAGGACAGCATAAAGATTATAAGGGGCGTTTCCCACTATTACGAGGACTACCACGGCGTATCCATATCCGATGAAATGTGCCGTCAGGCGGTGCTTATGAGTGAGCGCTATATTACTGACCGCTTTTTGCCCGATAAGGCCATAGACCTTATTGATGAGGCCTGCTCAGACCTTAATCTCAAGGATGAAAATATAAACAGGTGTATGCTGTCCCAGCGTGATTTGGAGAACATCCGCTTTGAAAGGGATGCTCTTATGTCTGAGGATATGTCCAAGGACGAGGAAGCAACTCAGGAAATGATGGATAAGCGCTATGCCAGAATAGCCGAGCTTCGCAGCCGGGAGCTTCAGCTTCAGAGCGAGATTGAAAAGCTGAAAGCTGTTGGCAGACCCCAGCTTAGCATTGATAATCTGGCCCGGATAATTGAGCTTTGGACAAAGATACCGGCTTCCAGCATTAAGGAAGATGAATTGGAGCGGCTTGCAAATCTTGACGAAAGACTGAAAAAACATATTGTGGGTCAGGATGAGGCCATAAATGCGGTATGCTCCGCTATAAAGCGCAGCCGTGTGGGGCTTAAAGTTAAGCGTAAGCCTATAAGCTTTATATTTGTGGGCGGCACCGGTGTGGGAAAGACAGAACTTGTAAAGCGTCTTGCCGAGGATATGTTCAACTCTCCTGAGTCTTTAATCAGACTTGATATGTCAGAGTTTATGGAAAAATTCTCCGTTTCCCGTATCATCGGTTCACCTCCGGGATATGTGGGTTATGACGAGGCAGGCCAGCTTACGGAAAAAATACGCAGAAAGCCGTACTCCGTGGTGCTTTTTGACGAGATAGAAAAGGCTCACCCTGATGTTATGAATATTCTTCTGCAAATTCTGGATGACGGCAGAATTACCGATGCTCAGGGAAGAACGGTGAATTTTGAAAACACCGTTATTATAATGACTACCAATGCAGGCTCCGGCAACAAAACCGGCAGTGTGGGCTTCGGTGGTACTCTCAGCGATATGAGCCGTGAGCGGGCAATGAAGGCTCTTAACGAATTTCTCAGACCTGAATTTATTAACAGGGTAGATGAGGTTATATGCTTTAACCAGCTAAGCGAAGAAAACTTCCGCGCCATAGCAGAGCTAATGCTGGGAGAAGTAAAAGACCTTTTGAACGAAAAGAATATGGAGCTAAGCTGGGATGTAAAGCTTGTTGACTATCTTGTTAAAAAAGGATATTCCGTAAATTACGGAGCCAGAAATCTTCGCCGTCTTATTCAGAAAGAGATAGAGGACGAGATAGCTCAGAAGATTATTGAAAATCGGGGAGAGAAGACCAGTAGTATAAGCCTTTCTGCCGATGACAACGGAGTTACAGTTAGCTTATAAGGAGCAGAGGCCATGAGTGACAGAATTCAGGTAATAAAGGGCGACATTACAAAGCAGAGTGTTGATGCCATAGTTAACGCAGCCAACTGCTCCCTTTTAGGGGGCGGTGGAGTGGACGGAGCAATACACAGAGCCGCAGGCCCGGAACTCTTAAATGAGTGCCGAAAGCTAAACGGCTGCAAGACCGGAGATGCAAAACTCACTAAGGGATATAAGCTCCCTGCAAAATATGTTATTCATACCCCGGGTCCTGTGTGGCGCGGCGGTAAAAACAAAGAGGTAGAGCTTTTAGCCTCCTGCTACGAATCCTGCCTGCGCCTTGCTTCAAAGCACGGCTGCAGGACTGTGGATTTCACGTCCATAAGCACAGGAGTTTATCATTTCCCGCTGGAAAAGGCATCTGTGATTGCAATGTCCGTAATATATGATTATTTAAAAGAGCATAAAGAAATAGAGCGGGTTCGCATGGTTTGCTTTGATGACAGAACAAAGGAGTACTACGAAAAAGCTCTTTCTGAGCTTGGAGAAGAACTGTGAAGAAGAGGATTATTAAGTTTCAATATAATTCTCCTCTGATATTAAGCTTTGCACTGATCTCTCTGGTAGTGCTGTTTTTGGATTTTGCTTCATCCGGATGGACGACTCAAACTCTGTTTTCAGTTTACCGTGCACCGCTTACAGATCCTTTTACTTATCCAAGATTTATCTTCCATGTGCTCGGACACGCAAATTATGAGCATTACATAGGAAACATGATGATGATTTTGGTTGTGGGTCCGCCGCTGGAAGAAAAGTACGGAACCAGAAACCTTTTCTGGGCGGTATTTCTTACGGCCCTTGTTTCAGGGCTTGTCCAGTGGCTGTTTTTCCCGCAAACAGCCCTACTTGGCGCGTCCGGCATAGTGTTTATGATGATAGTGATGTCCTCGCTTTCAGGCATGAAGGATGGCTGTATTCCTATTACACTTGTGCTGGTGCTTATCCTGTATTTGGGGGGAGAAATGATAAACGGTCTTCTCATGAAGGACAATATCTCCCAGCTTACCCATATAATAGGCGGCGTCTGCGGCGCTGTGTTAGGGCTTAATATGAGGCGATAGTATGGAAAAGCTTCTTGTAAGCGCCTGCCTTTTGGGAAACCTATGCAAATATAACGGCGGAACAAATATTTTACCGCAAGAGGTTTTGAAAGCCATCAGAGAAAAATATATTCTTATTCCGGTTTGCCCCGAGGTATCGGGAGGTCTTCCGGTTCCCAGAGAGCCAAGCGAGAGACAGGGGGAGCGGGTAATAAACAAAGCTTCTGCCGATGTGACGGCGGAATACCAAAAAGGTGCAGAACTTGCCCTTATACTTGCGGAAAGATTTGATTGCAGAAAAGCACTGTTTAAGGAAAGAAGCCCCTCCTGCGGCAGTAAAGTTATTTATGACGGTACATTTAGCCGTACTATCATTTCCCGTGACGGTGTTACGTCGGAACTTTTAAAGAAAAAAGGAATTGAGATTTTCGGAGAGAGCGAACTGAGCGGACTTATAAATTTTGACACTTAAAAATCTCCCCTTTATCCATGGGATAAAGGGGAGATTTAGTTATTGTAATATGAAAACAGTATTTAAATGCAGAAAACAAAAAGCTATATTAAATCAATTTGAGATATGCAGAAAGCCTTCGGCAGGTCTATTTTTAGCAGTCTTGATTATTTTCCCGCTTTTTCGATATATGATATTTAGCTCTGTAATCTGTGGGACTTATGCCTTCGGCTTTTCGGAAACTCTGAGAAAAATAACTTGGTGAAGAAAAGCCGGTAATTCTTGCAATTTGTGAAAGAGGGTGATCTGTTGTGCGCAGCAGATAACAGCTCTCTTTTATCCTGAGACTGAGCAAAAATTTAATCGGAGATATACCGTAATCTCTTGTAAAGAGATGGGTCAGATGATACTTATTCAAGTGGGCAACTTCGGCCAGATCATCAAGGCTTACGTTTTCTTTAAAGTGACTTTCAATATAACGGTGGACGGCGGCACCTTCCTTGCTGACCTGAAGGGTGCTGGGAATAAGTCTGGCGGAAAAATCAGAGCCTCGCATAAGCCTGATAACAAGAATATCCAGAAAATCCTGACATATTGTTTCGTATCCAGGTGCTTTTGCTTCAAGCTCTTTCAGCATATTGGTCAGTAAAAAATAAATGTCCGCGCCGGAAGATTTAAAGCTTATAATTGCAAAGGGATTGTTTTCCTCCTCATTCACCATAAGCTCAAGGCCTTCAACGCCGAGAACAATGTATTCAAGGGGGCTTGAGTCAAGACTTGTTTCCGTGTGACGCACATGGGGGTTAACAATTATAAGATCATTTTCCACAACAGGGTACAAATTGTCCTCAATTCTGAATTGCCCTTTCCCGCCGACAACGTAAAACATTTCGGCACATGCGTGTGTGTGAGGTACACTGTTCCAGTCTCCGCCGTATTTTGCGGTACTCACATAAAGAAGCTTTGCCGAAACTCTGGTATTAAGGCTTACCTCGGATATTAAATCGTAACGGTTTTCACTCATACTATCACCACTTTATTATTATTGCCGCATTTAGTGAATAATGTAATCTGCTTTTCTATTACTGATTATATAGCGGATTTGCACCATTTTCAAGGACAATAAATCCTAAAAAACTGCAAATTTTTAGTCTTTTTCCATTTTTTAACACAAAAATAGCATGAAAACCTTGTAAAGAATGCACAAAAAAGGCAGTAAATTTTATTTAAATCTCCAAAAATATAAAGTGAAGCAATATATATAAACAAGATAGCAACAATGAGATTGCCGAAAAATTTCAATAAGGTATACTACAGATATTAAATGTTAAGGTAATACCGAAACATAATATTATAATGGAGGAAAATCTAATGAAAAAGTTTCTTGCGCTTATACTTGCATTGAGCATGGTATTTGCTCTGGCAGCTTGCGGCGAGAGCAAAGCTCCCGAGCAGCCTGCAGAGGCTCCCGCTGAGACTCCGGCAGACGCCCCTGCTGAGGCTCCTGCTGAAGGCTCTGCCACCATTCAGGTAGCAGCAGTTTCCACTGCATTTACAGACAACTACCCTGAAATGTGGACTGAGATTGCCGCAGCTTTTGAGGCTGAGACCGGCGTAAAAGTAGAGCTTATCGAGGACAAAAACCTTGAGGATGTTATCGGACCTTCCATGCAGGGCGGAGAGTACCCCGATGTGGTTTACCTGCCTGTTGGACGTCCCGCAGCTCTTACCGAGCAGTTTGTTAAGGACAATCTTCTTGCAGACCTTAGCGATGTTATGGAAATGACTGTTCCCGGAGAAACTCAGAAGGTATCTGAAAAGATTGCAGACGGATTCCTTGATACTTCTCTCACCAATCCTTACTCCGACGGCAAGACCTACCTTGCTCCTATGTTCTACGATCCCTGCGGCCTGTTCTACAATGCCGGCCTCTTTGAGGAAAAGGGATGGGAAGTTCCCACCACATGGGACGAGATGTGGGAGCTTGGCGATAAGGCAAAGGCTGAGGGTATCTCTCTCTTCACTTACCCCACCACCGGTTACTTTGATGCTTTCCTGTACTCTCTGATGTACGCTGTTGGCGGCCCTGAGTTCTTCGATAAGGCTACCCACTACGAAGAGGGCATTTGGGACACTCCCGAAGCAAAGACCTGCTTTGACATCATTGCAAAGCTTGCTACCTACACAAACCCTGTAACTCCTGCTCAGGCAAACGATCAGGACTTTAAGCAGAACCAGCAGCT
Organism: Oscillospiraceae bacterium; assembly: GCA_020025675.1. Lineage (GTDB taxonomy): Bacteria > Bacillota > Clostridia > Oscillospirales > Oscillospiraceae > Limivicinus. The sequence continues at coordinate 13,278 of JAHHRS010000007.1, read as the reverse complement.
GGTTCTGGACAACAAGGCCCTCTTTATGCCTAACGGCAGCTGGATTGCCGGCGAGATGGCAGACTCCCCCAGAGCCGATGGCTTTAAGTGGGGTATGACCGCTATTCCTGCAGTTAAGGAAGGCGGAGACCGTTACAGCTTCTGCTGGTTCCAGCAGTCCTGGATCCCCGCAGGCGCAGAGAACGTTGAGGCAGCAAAACAGTTTGTTGCATTCCTTTACAGCGACAAGGCTCAGGAAATCTTCACAAAGGGCGGAGCTGTTCAGCCCATTATCGGCGCTGCAGAGACCGTGGACGATGCAGAAAAGAAGGAATTTCTTGCCATATATGATGACGGCGTAAAGCCTGCTATGGGCGGTTTTGCCTCCTACAAGGCAGTTGCCGGTCTGGGCAGCGTCCGTGAAGTGTTCCTCGATCCTGTTAACGGCCTGGTAAGCGGCAATGTTACTGTTGAGGAATGGGTAAACGGCATTAAGGAAGCAAGCACTCAGATGCTGGCAAACCTCCAGTAATGCCGGAATACGCGTAAACGACCAAACCGACAGTAGGCGGGATGAGTAGTTTCCTACTCATCCCGCTTTTTCCAGACTTGGCGGCTGCATTATATATGGCGGCTCCGATATTTACAGAGCCGTGATATATTGCAGTTGCCTTAAAAAATATTATTTCGAAAGGAGTTGAGAATGTGGAAAAACGTAAAGGAATGGGTGGATTTATAACTCTGTGCCTTGCCCCTGCGGTGATATTATTCACAATCTTTATGGTGATTCCCACATTGAACGTTTTCAGAATGTCTCTTTTTGAGAGAGGAGCCTATTCTCCCACAGAGACTTTTGTCGGTTTCAATAACTTTAAAATCCTGTTTAGTGACCCTAAGTTTATTACATCAATGCAGAACACCATTTTGCTTATAGTTGTGGTCACAGTGGTGACTTTTGCATTTGCGCTTACGTTTGCAGCCGTTCTGACTAAAGAGAAAATAAAGGGACAGAATTTTTTCCGTGTTATTTTCTATATTCCAAATATATTGTCAATCGTTGTAATTGCCGGTATATTCTCTGCTATCTACAAGCCTGAAAACGGAATGCTTAATTCAATTCTTTCCATGATTTCCGGAAAAACGGTTATGCTGCTCTGGAAAGATCAGCCGCTTGTGGTAATAAGTGTTATTATTGCAATGGTCTGGCAGGCTATTGGCTACTATATGGTAATGTATATGGCATCCATGTCCAGTGTTCCCATGAGCCTTTATGAGAGCGCAAGTCTTGACGGAGCTGGAAGAATAACACAGTTTTTCCAGATAACCATTCCTCTTGTATGGACAAATATTCGCACCACTCTTACCTTCTTTATTATTTCTACAATAAATATGGCATTCCTGTTTGTAAAGTCAATGGTAGCAAAGGGAATGCTGGACGTTGGTTTGAGCTTTATGTATAACCAGAAGGATGCAGGTCTTTACGGTTACTCAATGGCAGCCGGCGTGGTTATATTCCTCTTCTCATTCCTGCTTTCAGCCTTTGTAAACCGGGCCACTAAGCGTGAGCCACTGGAATTCTAAGGAGGTTTGCTTAAAATGACTCAAACGAAAAAATCATCAGGCGGCGAAAAGCTGTTTAAATTCTTTATATACTTTATGCTTATACTGCTGGCAGTTTGCATTATCGTGCCGGTAGCATGGGTATTTATGGCCTCAGTAAAGCAAAACTCCGAGTTTTACGGCAATCCGTGGAGTCTTCCCGCCAGCTTTTACTGGCAGAATTTTGTGAGCGCATGGAAAGGCGCAAGGATGGGCGAGTACATGCTCAACTCTGCCATAGTGACGGTTACGGCGCTGGCCCTGCTTCTGGTTATCGCTCTTCCTGCCTCTTACTGCCTGTCCCGTTTTAAGTTTAAAGGAAGTAAATTTCTGAATACCTGCTTTATGGCAGGCTTGTTCATAAATGTTAACTACATTGTAGTTCCCATATTCCTTATGCTAAAGGACGGCGACATGTGGCTCAAAAACCTTATAGGCCACGGTTTTCTGCTGAACAATCTTTTTGTTCTGGCCCTTGTCTATGCTTCAACTGCACTGCCGTTTACAATTTACCTGCTTTCAGGCTATTTTTCCACACTTCCCCATGACTTTGAGGAGGCGGCATATATAGACGGAGCCGGTTACGGTACAGCCATGACAAAAATTATTTTTCCCATGGCACAGCCGTCTATAATAACCATTATTCTTTTTAATTTTCTTTCATTCTGGAATGAGTACATAATATCAATGACTTTGATGAACTCCGCTAAGGGTACAAAAACTTTGCCGGTGGGTCTTCTGAATCTTATGCAGGCTCAGCAGTCCAAGGCAGAATTCGGTATTCTTTATGCAGGCCTTGTGCTGGTAATGCTGCCCACAATAATACTGTATATTTGTGTGCAGAAAAAGCTTACTCAGGGTATGACAGTGGGCGGACTGAAAGGCTGAGGTGTAAATTATGCAGAAATTTTGGAAAGAACATGTGGCGCTGAGGATAACTATAATAGCACTTGCTTTCATACTTGGCATGTGCCTTATTGTGGCCGGGTGGAAGCTTACGGGACAACTTAAAGGTCTATTAATTATGCTTGTGGGTGTGCTGCTTCTGCTTCTATCACTTTACATCTATAACAGGCCTTATGAAAACTGAAAAAACACTATATCAGGAGTAAATTTATGAACGAAGAAATGCGCAAAGGCAGAGTAACCATACCCACCGATATGGACGTGGTTCCTGAAACTTTGGAAATAATGAGACGCTGGGGCGCCGACGCAATTCGTGATTGTGACGGAACAGATTTCCCACAGGAACTGCGTGACGTAGGTGCTAAGGTGTACTCTACCTATTACACAACACGAAAAGATAACGAATGGGCAAAGGCGAACCCGGATGAAGTACAGCAGTGCTACATTATGACAGGATTTTATACCGCTGATGAGGACGGGGAGCTGAAAATACCCCTTATGAAGGGCATTTCCCCGGAACTTATGCAGGTGAATTCCCGAGATGATATAAAGCGCTGGTGGGAGGTTATGGATAGGAGCAAAGGCCAGCCCATATCTCCGGAGAAATGGAGCTATGACGAAAAGTCCGGCTGCGTAGTTATCCATGAGCCTGAAGCATACCACGAGTATACGGTTAGCTTTTTAGCATATCTTATCTGGGACCCTGTCCATATGTATAACGCAGTTACTAACGGATGGACAAACTTTGAACATCAGATAACCTTTGACGTGCGCCAGCCCAAGACTCACGAATTTACCATGAAGAGGTTGAGGAAGTTTATAGAGGAACATCCATATGTAAATGTTATCCGTTATACGACCTTCTTCCATCAGTTTACTCTTATGTTTGATGAACTGAAGAGAGAAAAATATGTGGACTGGTACGGATATTCCGCTTCCGTAAGCCCCTACATTTTAGAGCAGTTCGAGAAGGAAGTTGGCTATAAGTTCCGTCCGGAATTTATTATTGATCAGGGCTATTACAACAACCAGTACCGTGTACCCTCAAAGGAATTCAAGGATTTCCAGAAGTTCCAGCAGAGAGAGGTTGCCAAAATTGCAAAGGAAATGGTTGATATAACCCACGAAATGGGCAAAGAAGCCATGATGTTCCTTGGCGACCATTGGATAGGAACAGAGCCTTTCCTTGACGATTTCAAGAAAATAGGCCTTGATGCCGTTGTCGGCTCTGTTGGTAACGGAAGCACACTCCGTCTTATATCCGATATTCCCGGAGTTAAGTACACGGAAGGTCGTTTTCTGCCTTACTTCTTCCCGGATACTTTCCATGAGGGCGGAAACCCTGTTTGGGAGGCAAAGCAGAACTGGGTTACAGCAAGGCGGGCAATTCTCCGCAAACCCATTGACAGAATAGGCTATGGCGGTTACCTGAAACTTGCCTGTCAGTTCCCTGATTTTATAGACTATGTGGAAAGCGTCTGCAATGAATTCAGAGAGCTTTACTCAAACATCAAGGGAACTACTCCATACTGCATAAAGACTGTTGCCGTCCTCAACTGCTGGGGCAAAATGCGCTCATGGGGCTGCCACATGGTACACCACGCCCTTTACCAGAAACAGAACTACTCTTATGCCGGTGTTATAGAGGCTCTTTCCGGCGCTCCCTTTGACGTGAGATTTATAAGCTTTGACGACATAAGGGAAAACCCTGATATGCTCAAGGATATAGACGTTATCATTAACGTGGGTGACGGTGACACTGCCCATACCGGCGGCGCTGAGTGGGAAGATCCCACAATTTCAGCAGCGGTCAGAGGTTTTGTGCGCAGAGGCGGCGGTTTTATCGGTGTAGGCGAACCAAGCGGGCATCAATATCAGGGCCATTATCTCCAGCTTAGCTCCCTGTTAGGTGTTGAGAAGGAGACAGGATTTACTCTCAACTACGATAAGTACAACTGGGAGGAAAAGCCTCAGCACTTTATTCTTGCTGACTGCACCGCTCCGGTAGAATTTGGGGAAGGCAAGAAAAATATTTACGCTCTGGAAAATGCAACCATTCTGTCTCAGAAGGACAAGGAAGTCCAGATGGCCGTTAATGAGTACGGAAAGGGCCGCAGCGTTTATATCTCCGGCCTGCCATACACCTTCTGCAACAGCAGAATACTCTATCGTGCTATCCTTTGGAGCACCCACAGCGAGGAGGAACTTAACAAGTGGTTTTCTACAAACTACAATGTAGAAGTTCACGCCTTTGTTAAAAACGGTAAATACTGCGTGGTAAACAACACCTATGAACCTCAGAACACTACTGTCTTCACAGATAAGGATAGTTTTGAACTTAATTTGGGTGCCAACGAAATACGCTGGTACAGCATATAAGTCGGGGAGGATAAAATGACTGAATATCTGGAAAAGGTTTTAAGTAATTTCCCTCTTAACGGCAGAGCCGTCTATTGTGAGAGATACGGGTGCGGGCATATTAACGAGACTTATCTTGTGGTATGCACTTCAGGATACCGTTATATTCTTCAAAAAATCAGCTCGGCATTTAAAGATGTTGACGGACTTATGGAAAATATAGCTTCCGTTACCCGCTATATCCGTCAGTTTACAGATGACCCCAGAGCCGTCATGACTATTGTGCAGACTAGTGAGGGTAAGGACTATAAACGTATGGAGGACGGCACATGCTGGAGAGTTTACGATTTTATTGAAAATTCCCTGTGCCTTCAGAAGCCGGAGACTCCTGAGGACTTCTACCAGAGTGCTGTGGCTTTCGGAAGCTTCCAGCAGCAGCTTCAGAATTTCCCCGCAGATACACTCCACGAGTCTATTCCCAATTTCCACAATACTCCTGACCGCTATCGCATATTTAAGGAAACTCTTGCAAAAGACCCTATGGGCAGAGCGGCGGAAGTTAAAGAAGAAATCGACTTTGTACTGTCCCGTGAGAAAGAGGCCTCCGTTCTCACCGATATGCTTAAAAACGGTGAGCTGCCTCTAAGAGTGACCCATAATGACACAAAGCTCAATAACGTTATGCTGGACGAGGTGACAAGAAAGGCCCTTTGCGTTATAGACCTTGATACCACCATGCCCGGGCTTAGCCTTTATGACTTCGGCGACTCCATACGCTTTGGCGCCGCCACAGCAGCAGAGGACGAGAAAGATTTGAGCAAGGTGGAAATGGATTTAGAGCTGTTCAGAACCTATACAAAAGGATTTCTTCAGGCTTGCCCCGGACTTACCGAAAACGAGCGGGCAATGCTCCCTATGGGAGCAAAGCTTATGACACTTGAATGCGGTGTACGTTTCCTTACTGACTATCTTGACGGCGATAACTATTTTGCAGTCCACAGAGAAGGCCAGAATCTGGACAGAGCCCGTACCCAGTTTAAGCTGGTGAGGGATATGGAAAGTAAATGGAATGATATGCACAAGATAGTTAAAGAATGTGAATAATAAAAAAGGCTTGGAGATATTTCTCCAAGCCCTTTTTTATGCGTAATGTCCGTCTTTATCTACATAGAAAACCGGGGCAGCGCCGGAAATTAAAAGTACCATGTCCGAGTAGTTGGTTTCACTTCCGCTTGGAGTGTAAACATGTTTAATAGTAACCTCGCCGCTTATGCTGCCGAAAACTGCTTTGTTCGGCATTTGATTTTTAATGTATGCACGAAGTTCGTCATATAAAACATTTCCGTCTCCAACGATTCCAAGCCTTTCGCCGTCAACATACACCTCGTCGGAGAGCCTTATACCCGGTACGGACAAAATCATACTGTCGGTGAGAAGTTTATTTTTCCCTGACGGAGGAAGAAAGCTCACACGAAGGCTCCTTTTAAATTCCGGAATTTGGGGTTCTCCACGGCAAATCTCATCGGCGGCGGAAATTGCCGCATTTTTACATTCCCTAAACTGAGACGGGCTGTACAGCCCGTAGACATCCCGTCCCGAGACTTTTACTTTCCAGCATATGTTAAGGTTAGCAGCCAGAAGCAAAGCTATCGAGAGCAGGGATAAAAGAATTTTCTTCCACATAAAACCACCTCCTAAGTTAACTTAACTCAAAAGATGGCCGCCGTCAACAGCTTCGACAAAGCTATTTAGTAAGAACTATTTTTCTACTCCTGTTCCCGGCTCAGCTGCTTGAGATCGGTTACAGAAACCTCAAAAGCTGTTTTTTCCACAGGCCCGTCATCGGTGAGCTTTATGTAGTTTCTGCTCTGTATTCTGCCTTCAAGAGAAAGCTCGGTACCTACACCCCAAAGAGAGGCCTGCCTTGCGTTATGCCCCCAGCAAATACACGGCAGGTAGTCGGAACGGCCGTAGCGGCGGTTTACCGCCAGCATTAAATCGCAGATGTCTCGTCCCATAGGGGTACAGCGAAGGTTAGGGTCTTTACACAATGTGCCCCTAAGACATACTGTATTTTCAAAATCATCATTGCAAAAATGCAGTTCTTTCGCAAAAACGGTAATAATAAGCTTTGCCCCATGGCCGCGGCGATTATTAAAGCTCCGCAGCTGTCCTTCCACAGACAGCATCTCTGCCTCCTGAGTCTCAAGCGCGTTAAGCTGTTCTTTTCTTATAATAACATTTAACGTGTCTGTGTTTCCGGAGAGACGCCGTACCTCCAGAGGAAAAGAATAAAAATCCTGATTTCTGCTGCTGTGGGAATATATGGGCTTGCCGGATATTACGCCGCAAAGCTTCACATAGTTTGTTTCGGAAGTCATGTCCATAGTTTTCAGTCCTTTTCGTTGAGATAGTTAAATCTATTCATAGAGGGCTCTTGAATATGACCGATAAAAAGATTATAATAAATTCAGTTTTTCTGATAAGGAGAGATATTTATGGATATAAAAGATATTCTTAAAAAATGCGACCATACTCTGCTGAGAGTTGACTGTACATCAGAGGAGATCAGAGCTCTCTGCGACCAGGCTGTAAAATATGAATGCGCCAGCGTGTGTATTCCTCCGTGTCATGTGGCAGGAGCCAAGCGCTATGTGGGCGATAAACTCACTATATGCACTGTTATCGGCTTCCCCAACGGCTATATGACCACTGCCGCCAAGGCTTTTGAAGCAGCAGATGCTGTCAGAAACGGGGCGGATGAAATAGACATGGTGATAAACCTCTCCATGGTGAAGGACGGTTGCTGGGAAGGGGTTAAAAATGATATTGCCGCTGTACGCAAGGCAACAGAAGGAAAGCTGCTGAAAGTTATCATCGAGTGCTGCCTGCTTACGGAGGAAGAAAAGATAAATCTTTGCCATATAGTGGCAGAAAGCGGAGCGGAGTACATTAAAACTTCCACCGGATTTTCTACAGGCGGTGCCACCAGAGAAGACGTAAAGCTGATGCGTGAAAACAGCCCTGAAAGTCTCAAAGTAAAGGCTGCCGGTGGTATCTCAAGTCTGCAGGATGCTGAGGACTTTATAGAGCTTGGCGCTGAGAGACTGGGAACCAGCCGTATAGTTAAACTTGCCATGTCTCAGGATGCGGGAGAGGGATACTGAGAAGAAAAAGGTATTTTCACTTAACTTATCCAATATAATTAAAAGAAAAGTCTTGACAATAGACTGATAATCTGATATATTACTGATGCTAAAATAAAGAAGGTACGGTATCCACGTCCTCACCCGGCGGCAGTAAGCCAGCCGAGGTCAATAAAACAGCCCCCCTTTTGGGGATGAAGATGTTTTTATGCGCGGATGCTGTGCTTCCGCGCTTTTTATATTTTCCGGAGGTGTTTCATATCGCAAGCGCTAATCATCAAATCAACGAAGAGATCAATGATAAGGAAATCCGCCTGATCGGCGACAAGGGAGAACAGTTAGGCATTATGTCTGCCCGGGAGGCACTGGATATTGCCGCTGAAAAGGATTTGGATCTGGTAAAAATTGCCCCGGGTTCCATACCCCCTGTCTGCAAGATTATGGATTACGGAAAGTACCGCTTCGAGCAGACAAAGAAGGAAAAGGAAGCAAAGAAAAAGCAGCGGGTAATAGAAATTAAAGAAATTCGCATGTCTCCCGGCATAGGCGATAACGACTTTAACACAAAGCTGAAGAATGCTCAGAAGTTCCTGAACGACGGTGACAGGGTAAAAGTCTCTGTTCGTTTCAGAGGAAGAGAAATGGCTCACACCGATATAGGAGCCGTGCTTTTGAAGGATTTTGCCGCCAAGTGCGGAGAAATAGCCAGTATGGACAAGGCACCCAAGCTTGAGGGCAGGAACATGTCAATGTTTCTTTCACCCAAGCCCGTGACCCCGCCTAAAAAGCCCGCAAAACCCAAAACCCCTAAGACCTCAGAGACTGAGGAATGATTTAATTGTTTAAAAGCAGGGTACACCTGCATTAACCCAGTTACGGAAGGAGAAATAATCATGCCCAAACTGAAAACCCATAGCGGTGCAAAAAAGAGATTTAAACTCACCAAGACCGGCAAGGTTAAACGCGCACACGCATATAAGAGCCACATCCTCACCAAGAAGGATACCAAACGTTGCCGTCGTCTGCGTTCAGAGGCTTATGCTGACGCTACCAACGCCGCAACCATTAAGAAAATGATCCCTTACAAATAAGGGCTGACGGTATATAGGAGGATAAAAAATGGCAAGAGTTAAAGGCGCAATGATGACCCGCAAGCACAGAAACAAAGTTCTCGGTCTTGCAAAGGGCTATTGGGGCAACAAGTCCCGTCACTATAAAATGGCAAATCAGCAGCTCATGAAGTCCGGCCGCTATGCTTACGTGGGCCGTAAGCAGAAGAAGAGAGACTTCAGACAGCTCTGGATCACCCGTATCAGCGCAGGCTGCAAAATGAACGGTATGAACTACTCTACCTTCATGCACGGTCTGAAGCTTTCCGGCGTTGACATGAACCGTAAGATGCTCTCTGAGATGGCTATTCATGATCCCGCTGCTTTCACCGCTCTCTGCGATATGGCAAAGAACGCAAAGTAATTAAATTTGCTTATAAAACCACTGTTCGTTTACGGCAGTGGTTTTTTGCATTTTCATATGGATAAAACAGGCAGATTGTTGTATTATAAAGGCATGAATAAATTTGAAAATAAGAAACGAAAGATAAAAGATTTTTATAAGCTTTGCCCGACTGCTCATACTCTGGGCCTTATAAGTGCTGTGATAATTATTCTTCACTTACTTACTCGCAATGATAAGGCGCTGATGGTAAGAATTTCCGAAAATTTTGTCCGGCCATATCATCAGACAGTGGCAAGGCTTTTGAACAGGCTGCCCTTTTCTGCTGCGGAAGTAATTATATGGATTGCGGGTATTGCCACTGCAGCCTTTGTAACATACGGAGTTATACGTCTGATTTGGGGAAAAGAAAAGCTAAAGAGGCTTTATAAAACTATTCTGCCTCTTGTTTCATTTGCGCTGCTTGTGTATGCCCTCTTCTCCGTATTTTGGGGGACGTATTACTATGCCGATGATTTTATAAGCCGCAGCGGCCTTAAAAACGAGAAAATAAGTGTTGAGCAGCTGAAAACCGTTACAGAATATTTTGCCGATATGGCAAACGAATATTCAGAGCAGATCACCAGAGATGAAAAGGGATTTTACAGACCCAACAGGGAAAAAATACTTGAAATGTCCCCTGAGCTTTACGAAAATGTTGAGGATAAATTCCCGTGCCTTGAAGGAGAAGCTTTAAAAGCAAAGCCCTTTAAGTTTTCTAAATTACTGAGCTATACGGATTTTACCGGATTTTTCTTTCCGTTTACAGGTGAGGCTAATGTGAATGCTGATTTCCCCCCTAACCTTTTCCCTTCAACGGTTGCCCACGAGCTTGCCCATCAGCGGGGGATAGCAAAGGAACAGGAGGCAAATTTTGCAGCAGTGCTTGTGAGCCTTGAATACGGGCAGCTGGACTTTGTCTATTCAGCTGCACTCCTTGCTTATACTCATTTAGGAAATGCACTTTACAAGGCCGATTATGAGGCATGGAAAGAAATATCGGGCAATCTCAGCGAATATGTTCTTCTGGATTTTGCGGAAAACAGGGAGTACTGGAAGCAGTTTGAAGGTCCTGCTAAAACTACTATGAATACGGTATATGAGGGATTTTTACAAAGCTACGACCAGAAGCTGGGCATGAAAAGCTATGGAGCGTGCATTGATTTGCTTGTAAATTACTATTATGATGAGGCGCTTAAAAATGCAGATTAAAAAGAGTCTGTCACAGATTTTTAATTCTGTGGCAGACTCTTCTGATTTTTTAACTGTTTTATCTATATTAGTTTTTAAGGCTGTGGAGCGGTGCGGGAATTCTGCCGCCCCTTGATACAAACTCAGCGGGAGATTCCTCATGCAGAGAAATGACGGGAGCAGAACCTAAAAGCCCACCGAAATCTATCCTGTCACCCACCTTTTTGCCTTTTGCCGGTATAAGGCGCACGGCAGTTGTTTTGTTATTAACCATTCCTATTGCCGCCTCATCGGCAATGATGGCGGAAATTGTCTCGGCCTTTGTATCACCGGGGACAGCAATCATGTCAAGGCCAACGGAGCATACACAAGTCATGGCCTCCAGCTTTTCTATGCAGAGAGAACCGCTTTCAACGGCTGAAATCATGCCTGCATCCTCAGAAACAGGAATAAAAGCGCCGGAAAGCCCGCCCACATGACTGGATGCCATAACACCGCCTTTTTTAACAGCGTCGTTTAAAAGAGCCAGTGCCGCAGTGGTACCATGAGTTCCGCATTTTTCCAGTCCCATTATCTCTAAAATCTCAGCCACGCTGTCACCCACAGCGGGAGTGGGGGCAAGAGAAAGGTCTACTACTCCGAAGGGAACCCCCAGACGTTTAGAAGCCTCCTGCGCCACAAGCTCACCCATACGGGTAATCTTAAAGGCGGTCTTTTTTATGGTCTCCGCCACATCATCAAAAGGTTTGCCCTTGCATTCTTTCAGCGCATGAGCCACAACACCGGGGCCTGAAACACCCACGTTTATAACACATTCCGGCTCACCTACACCGTGAAACGCACCTGCCATAAAGGGGTTATCCTCAACGGCATTTGAAAATACCACAAGTTTTGCACAGCCCATAGGGTCAATGTCGGCAGTCTGCCTTATGATTTTACCCATGAGAGCTACGGCGTCCATGTTTATTCCGGCTCTTGTAGAGGCAACATTTATACTTGAACACACAATGTCGGTTTCTGTCAAAGCACGGGGGATTGAATTTATAAGCTTTAAGTCGCTCTCTGTAAAACCCTTATGGCAAAGTGCTGAAAAGCCGCCTATAAAGTTAATCCCCACAGCTTTTGCGGCTTTATCAAGGGTTACCGCAAGAGGAGTGTAATCCTCTGCTTTGCAGCTTGCAGCAACCAGAGAAATCGGGGTAACCGAGACACGCTTATTTACGATTGGAATACCGTATTCACGCTCAATGTTGCAGGCTGTCTCCACTAATTTTTCAGCTTTATGACAAATTTTATCATAAATATTCTTGCAGCAAATGTTAATATCATTGTGAGCGCAATCCAGAAGATTTATGCCCATTGTAACTGTGCGGACATCCAGATGCTGCTGGCCTATCATCTGAATTGTCTGTAAAATCTCACTGCTGTTTATAATGTAACTCATTCTCTAACCTCAAATCCTGTGCATTGCTTCAAAAATGTCCTGCCGCTGAATGTGAATATCCAGAGCCTTTTCAGCACCTTTTTCCTGAAGATAAGTGCTCAGCTCATGGAATGGCATTTTGCAGTCTTCAAGGTCTACAAGCATTATCATTGCAAAATATTCCTGCATAAGGGTTTGACTGATGTCCAGTATATTTATATTCTGCTGGGCTAAAAGAGCAGTAACATGGGCAGTAATGCCTTTGGCATCTTTAGCAAATACGCTTACTATAGCTTTCATAATTTTCTCCTTTTGTACTTTAAATAGTTTTATTATACAGTATAGAAAAGAAAATTCAAGCTTTGAGATTGGTAAAAACCAATATAAAATCTACATTTTTCATAGCTTATGCCCTGCACTGCAAAAACACTTGAGTTACTTTGACATTTATTTGAAATAAATGTTTTTTGGGACATTGCAGGAGGCTGAGACTCTGTTCTTACCTGTCAGGGGAAATTCCCATTACCCAATAGGGTATAGTAAAGGTTCCGGGAAAAAGCGAAAAAAATCCGGAGTAACTTATTGCCCCCATAAAGTAAGGCATAGATACACTTACTTCAAAAGAAACTGCATCCTAAAAAGGGAGTATATAAAGCGGCAACAGAATGCCGCCTTTTTTTACATATTACAGCGGGATTATTAACACCATTATTGGAAAATATATTATTAACATGTGGTCTGGGACTTGACAAAGGATATGTGAACGTGGGACAATATTCATATCGGTATAAAAAGGGGATTTGTCCTTTTTAGCATAATTGAAAGGAATGACATGATGGAAAAATTATCCGAGAGAGAGCTTAGGCTTGTGGCTGCCAAGGGTCGGCTTCTGGCAGTGGATGCCATACATGAAGCGGCATCGGGACATCCGGGCGGCTCACTTAGCTGTATGGACATTATGAGTGTGCTGTATTTTGACGAAATGAATATAAGACCCGAGGAACCCCAGTGGGAGGACAGGGACAGATTTGTACTCTCTAAGGGACACTGCGCTCCTGCTCTTTACGCTATGCTGGCGCTGAGGGGCTTTTATCCTCAGGAGGATTTGAAGCTTCTCCGCTCTATTAAGTCTCATATGTCAGGTCATCCTGATATGGTGAACGTAAAAGGTGTTGACATGTCCAC